>JAOZTV010000056.1 GCA_029939015.1 Candidatus Aminicenantota bacterium | reverse complement strand
TTCAAAAAACACTAAGAGTATTGAAAAGATAGAAGAAAAGGCATTGGAGCAGACTTATGAATATGCCGATAAATTAGACTCAACTGAAAATCATATAATAATCTTTGACAGAGATAAAATAAAAAAAGAATGGCGTAATAAACTATATATAAAAGAAGTAGAATACAAAAAAGAAAAATTCACAATCTGGGGAATCTGAATATTTTAGAATTGATGAAAAAAGCATCAAAATGATGGAGGAATACTCTTTGATATTTAATGAATATTCCTCTAATTATTAGTTAATTAATGAATTTAAATTTCTTCTAAATATTTTTCTGCATCTAGGGCTGCCATACAACCACTGGCTGCTGCTGTAATAGCCTGTTGATATCTTGAGTCCTGAACATCTCCACAGGCAAAAACACCTGGGATATTTGTTGCGGTTTTGCCATGTTCATTTCCAGTAATTATATATCCTTTTTCGTCTGTTTTAATTATATCCTTAAATAATTTTGTACTTGGTGTATGTCCTATTGCTAAAAATACTCCATCAAGATCAATTGTTGAAGTTTTACCACTAATTTTATCTTTAATTTTAATTCCTGTGACAACTTCTTCTCCTACAACTTCTTCAATCAAGGCATTTAATACAAATTCAATTTTTGGATTATCCTCTGCTTTCTTTATCATTATCTTTGAAGCTCTGAATTCTTCTCTTCTATGAATTAGATATACTTTTGAAGCAAATTTAGTTAGGAAAGTAGCCTCTTCCATTGCAGAGTCTCCACCACCAATAACACAAATAGTTTTATCTCTAAAGAAAAAACCATCACAGGTTGCACAGGCACTGACACCTCTGCCCATTAAGCGTGTTTCACTCTCAATACCTAATAAATTTGCAGTAGCACCAGTTGAAATTACTAATGTTTTTGTTTCATAAGCTGTTTCACCGTCATAGACAATTTTAACATCATCCTTAAGTTCAACCTTTGTAACATCTGTAGTTAAAAATTCAGCACCAAATTTTTCTGCCTGTTTTCTCATTTCGCTAATTAGTTCAGGTCCTGTAATTGCTTCGCTAAATCCCGGGAAATTTTCAACCTCTGTTGTAATCATTAATTGTCCACCTGATGCATAACCCTCAATTACAAGTGGTTTCAAGTCTGCTCTTGCTGAATATATTGCTGTTGTAAGACCTGCTGGTCCTGCTCCAATTATTATAATATCTCTTTTTTCCATTTTTTTCTCCTGTATTGTTAAAATAAATTTATCAAATTAAGTTTAATTTTATTTCAAGTAGTTTAAAATGTCAATGCATCTGTTTTTCTAATATTTCAAACTGATTTTCTATTTCTGGGAAAATTGCCTTTACTTTTTTAATATCTGGTTTTTTTGCATCTTTTTCCATTTGTTTTATGATTTCAGCAAAATAATTAGCACTCACATTTAATGCCATTCCTTTTAGACTATGTAATAATAATTTTACTTGTTTAATTTCAACAGTTTCATTTCTCAATAAAATTTTTAATTCCATAATTTTCTTTTTGGTATCAGTTAAAAAAGCAACTATCAATTCTTTTAAAATTTCTTCATCGTCCATAATTCGATTTAAAAGTGAAACTCTGTCAAATATTTCAGTTTTACTTTTTAAATTATTTTTTGTATTAATTTTTTCTTTATTGATATGTCCAGTCCATTTTTCAATAGTTTTTTTTAATATTATAGGATCAATAGGCTTTTCTATATAGTCGTTCATACCAACATTAATACATTTTTCTTTATCACCTTTCATTGTGTTTGCTGTCATTGCAATAATTGGAATATGAGAACTATTATCACTTTCTAAAAATCTTATTTCTTCTGTTGCCTTATAACCGTCCATTATTGGCATTTGACAATCCATTAATATAATATCATATTTTCCTTTTTTTAAAGAAGAAACTGCTTCTTGACCATTATTTGAAATGTCACATGAATATCCAAATTTTTTTAAAATATTGAGTGCAACTTTTTGATTGACTATATTATCCTCTGCAAGAAGTATTCTTATGCTTTTTTTAATATTATTAGGAATAGGGGATTTTGATTGTATATTATTTGTTTCATTAGGACTTAAATCTAAAATTCTTTTTAAACTATTAATCAAAGTAGTTTGTTTTATAGGTTTAAGTAGATATTCAGATATATTTATTTTAGTTTGTTCTTTAAGGTCTCCTTTTAAATCAACTGAAGTCATAAGTATTAATTTAATGTCATCAAAACTTTTATCTTCTCTTATTTTTTGAATCAATTCCTCTCCGTTCATATTTGGCATTTTAAAATCAATAATAACAATATTAAAAGGGTTATTAACTTTTAAGGAAAATTTTAATATTTCTAATGCTTTTTTACCATTTCCAACAGATTCAAAATTAAAATTCAATGATTGAAGTGAGAGACACAATGATTGTCTATTGGTAGAATTATCATCAACAATTAGGATATGATTTTTTTTGATATTAGAAAATATTGAATTTATATTTGTTTTTGATATGTTTCTCTGTATTATTAATGGAATAGTAAACCAAAAATTTGAGCCAATCCCTTCTGAACTATTAACACCTATCTCTCCACCTAAAAGAGTAACGAGTTGTTTACTTATTGTTAAACCTAATCCAGTTCCACCAAATCTTCTAGTGATGGAAGCATCAGCTTGTGTAAAAGCAGTAAAAAGTTTATTTAAAGTTTCTTTTGGAATCCCTAACCCAGTATCTCTAATAGTGAACTTGATAAACTTTTGTTTAGATTTGTATAGGAGTTTTATAGTTATTGCTATTTCACCCTTTTCTGTAAATTTAATTGCATTATTTGTAAGGTTAGTAATGATTTGTTGCAATCTTCCAGAATCACCTTTGATATATATAGGAACATCCAGATTTACAAAATATGTCAATTCTATATCTTTTTTCCCAATATTTAAAGCAACTGTATCAACAGTTTTTTCTAATATCTCATGTAGATTAAAATCAATTATATCAATTTCAAGCTTGCCTGCCTCAATTTTTGAAAAATCAAGTATATCATTAATGATATTTAAGAGTGAATGGGCACTGTTTTTCACTATTGTTGCATATTCAATTTGTTCAGTGTTAAGTTTTGTGTCAAGCAAAATCCCAATCATACCAATAACACCATTCATAGGTGTACGGATTTCATGACTCATATTTGCAAGAAATTCTCTTTTTGTAATATTTGCAATTTCAGCAGAATTTTTTGCTTCTATTAATTCTTTATTAAGAGATTTTCGGTTTTCAAGATCCTTCTGTAAATTTTTAATTATCTTTTCAAATGCATTTAATAGCTTCCCAATTTGATTCTTACTTTTTATATCAATTGATACATTCATATTTCCATTTGCGATTTTTTCTGCAGAAATTGTTGCATTATGAATTAAATTAAGATATTTTCTTAAGAAGAAATAAATATATATTATTGTTATACCTATTAATAAAAAAAATATTATTTGAAAATGTAATAATCTTATATTAATATCTTCAAAATTGTTTTGTAGTAGTTGAACAAATTTGTCTAACATACTAAGAAAACTATCATCTCTTTTTAATAATTTTTCTGTGATTTCAATATTTGTTTTATCATCATTAAGTATCAAAACATAATCCTTGTAGATTTTTTGCCATTTTGTGTGGATTTTTTTTAGAAAAATGTAAGAATTGTTTTTTGGTTTTGAAACCATATATGAATTTTTGTTGTTTTTATCTAATGATGCAGGAATGCTACCTCCATTCATGAGAGCATCTAATGAAATATTAAATAAATCAATTGTTTCAATTAATTCTTCTTTATATTGTTCTGAATTGTATGAATTTACAATTGCTCTATTTATTTCTAAAATTTTATTCGTCATTTTTTGATTTAGCATTCTTTGACGACCTGCCATATTAATTTTGAATCCATAATTGTTTTGAACTCTAAAAAGTGACTGCAAACCATAAAGGAAAAAAATAATTAAAAGCAATAGGCTGATTATTGATATTAAAATCTTTTTTTTTATGTCCATATTAAGTTTTCCGTTTTAATAAATCATATATTATTATAAAATAAAAAAAAAAGCAACTTGAATTTATAGAAAAATTAACGTAAAATTAATATATGGATTTTGAAGAAAATATTACTGATAAATTGATTGAACTTGCATTAGAAGAAGATAGAGTTATTGAAGATATAACAACAAACTCTTTAAAAGAGTATGATAATATTGTAATTGCGGAAGTCATAGCTAAAGAGCCGGGTATTATTTCTGGTATTGATATATTCTGTAAGGTCTTTGACAAGGTTGATCCTGATATTAAAATTGAAATTTTAAAAAATAATGGTGATAGCGTTGATGTTAAAGACAGGGTATTAAAAATCACTGGTTATGAAAGCTCAATTCTAAGGGCTGAAAGAACTGGGCTGAATTTTTTACAAAGATTAAGTGGTTCTGCATCTTTAACTGCTAAATATATTAAAGCTTTAGATGGTCATTCTATTAAATTGCTAGATACAAGAAAAACAACACCAGGCATGAGGTATCTTGAAAAAAAAGCTGTCATTGATGGTGGGGGAAGAAATCATAGGATGAACCTTGAAGATATGGCAATGATTAAGGATAATCATATATTAATGGCTGGAACAATTTCAAATGCAGTAAATAAAATTAGAGAAAACTATCCTGATAAAAAAATTGAAGTTGAAGTGAAAAATATTGTTGAGTTTAAAGAAGCTGTTGCACTTAATGTTGATATTATTATGCTTGATAATTTTACAGAGGATAAATTAACTGAAGTTCTCAGAACAGATAGAGGGGAAATAAAAATTGAAATTTCAGGTAATGTCACTTTAGAAAATATAAAAGAAAAAATTAAAAATGGAGTTGATTATATTTCAGTTGGAGCTTTAACGCATTCGTATAAAGCTCTTGATTTAAGTCTTAATATAATTCGTGGTTAATAATGAAAGAGAAAAAAACTAAAAATGTAGAAAATATTGAAACAGAGGTTCTTATTATTGGCAATGGTATCTCAGGTTCTATCTGTGCAATGACTCTTGCAGAGTCTAGTGTCGATACTGTAATAATTTCAAAGGGTAAAAACTTTTCAGAAAATAATTCAAATCTGGCACAGGGTGGAATTGCAACACTTGGTAAAGACGAAAATCCTGAAGATTTTATTGATGATATTATTAGAAGTGGAGATGATATTAATTATAAAAAGGCTGTGGAATTTTTAGTAAATAATGCAAGAAATTCAGTAAATGATATTTTAATTGATAAATTAAATATCCCTTTCTCTTTAAAGGGAAATGGGAAAAACTTTGATTTTGCAAAGGAAGGGGCTCATTCCAATAGACGAATTTTGAATGTTAAGGATATGACAGGTAGGGTTATTCAGGAACATCTTGAAGAAAACTTAATAAAGCAAAAAAACTTGAGAATATTATATTCACAAACGGCAATCGATCTTTTAACCTGTCCTCATCATTCAACAAATCCAATGAGAATTTACGATGAGCCAAAGGTAGTTGGAGCCTATGTCCTCAATCAAAAAACTAATAAGGTCATAAGGATTTTTGCCAAAAAAGTTGTTCTTGCAAGTGGTGGCTTAAGTTCAATATTTTTACATTCAACTAATCCTGAAGATACCATAGGCAATGGGATTGCTATGGCATTTCGTGCAGGAGTAAGGCTGGCAAACTTAGAATATGTCCAATTTCACCCAACATCACTTTTTCATAAGGAAGCGGGAAGTTTTCTTATTTCAGAAGCAGTAAGAGGTGAAGGTGCAAGACTCAAAAACCTGAAAGGTGAGTTCTTTATGAAGAAATATTCAAAACAGGAAGAACTTGCACCAAGAGATGAAGTCTCCAGGGCGATTTATGAAGAGATGATAAAAAACCAGGACGATCATGTATTATTGGATCTTGCTTCATTCTCTAATATTGATATTAAGGATAGGTTTCCTACAATATATAATAATTGCCTTAAATATGGTATTGACATTGAAAAAGAACCAATTCCTGTTGTTCCAGCTGCTCATTATAGTTGTGGTGGAATTCTTGCTGATAATTATGGAAAAACGAGTATGAAAAATCTATATGCTATAGGCGAAGTTTCAAATACTGGTGTACATGGTGCAAATAGATTGGCATCTGTATCTTTATTGGAAGGTCTTGTATGGGGTATAAAAGCTGCAGAAGATATTAAAAAAAGTTCGTTTAAGGAAGACTGTATTAAAAAAGAAATACCTGAATGGCAATATCCAGCAAATCAGGAAACACTTGACCCTGCACTCGTATGGCAGGATAGAGAGATGGTTAAATATATAATGTGGAATTATAGTGGTATTATAAGAACAGAAAAAAAACTTGAAAGGGCACTTGCAGATTTACAATATCTAAGACATAGAATTATTAAGTTTTATAAGGGTACAGAAATAAAAAGTTCAATAATTGATTTAAGAGATAGTGTTCAGGCGGCATTGATTGTTGTTACAGCAGCATTAAGAAATAAAATTTCAAAAGGTGCACATTATATTGAAAAATAAACTGGTAAGTTAATATGAATGAAAATTTATTAGAAATATCAAATATATCTAAAGGTTTTGTACAACCTAATAAGACAAAATTAATGATTCTCAATGATTTGAATTTAAAAATAGAAAAAGGGACTATAACAGCAATTACAGGTGTATCTGGCTCAGGTAAGAGTACTTTACTACATCTAATAGGTGGCCTGGATAAACCTGATTCAGGTTATATTGAGTATAATGGTAAAAGACTTAACAACTTTAGTAAAAAAGAGATGTCAAATTACAGGAATCAGGAGATTGGTTTTGTATATCAATTTCACTATCTTTTGCCTGAATTAAAAATAATTGAGAATATTGCATTTCCGTTTTTAATGAATTCTTTCAATAAGGATGAAGCTTTTAGAAAAGCGAAGAAACTTCTTGCTTATGTTGGAATTGAAGATAAAGCAGACAATATGCCCTTTCAACTTTCAGGTGGTGAGAGACAGAGGGTTGCAATTGCAAGGAGTTTAATAAATATGCCCAGTTTACTACTTGCAGATGAGCCAACTGGTAATCTTGACTTTAAAACAGGGCAAAAAATATTTTTTATGTTTAAAGATTTAATTAAAAATTCAGATTTAACAGCCATTATAGTTACTCATAATGAAGAGTTGGCAAAATTAACAGATTATATTTATAACTTAAATGACGGGGATTTAGTTCCTGTAGTTTAAAATTAATATATATATATAAAATAGGAGGATATAGTGAAAAAAGTTTTAATTATTGTATTAATGTTACTATTAATAAGTGGGGTTACATACACAAAAGATTTTGATTTTTCAAAAATTAAAGATCGTGTAAGTGAATTTACACTTGAAAATGGTTTAAAGTTTATCTTGCTTGAGGATCATTCCGTTCCAATAGCAAGTTTTGTTACATACGTAAATGTAGGTGGTGTTGATGAAAAAATTGGCGATTGGGGAATTGCTCATTTTCTTGAACATATGGCATTTAAGGGAACTTCAGAAATTGGAACAAAGAACTGGAAAAAAGAGAAGAAGAACTTTGCAAAGATGGATTTGATATTTTCACAAATTTTAGCAGAAGATAATAAACAGACACCTGATAAAGCAAAGATCAAAGAATTAAATAAGAAACTTGCCCTATTAAAAAAAGAAGCGGCAAAATATGTTGTTGCCAATGAATTTGATACAATTCTTAAACGTAATGGCGGTGTAGGACTTAATGCAGGAACAGGTGCAGACAGCACTACTTATTATTTCAGCCTACCTTCCAATAAATTAGAACTCTGGGCATATCTTGAATCTGCAAGATATCTTGATCCTGCATTCAGAGAATTTTATAAGGAAAGAGATGTAATTACAGAAGAAAGAAGAATGAGAGTTGAAAACCAGCCTATTGGAAAATTAATTGAAGAAGTTTTAGGAATTGCATATAAGGTTCATCCATACAAAAATAATGTAATTGGACCTATGAGTAATATTCATCATTTCTCAAGAGCAAGTTTAAAAAGATTTTTTAATGCTAATTATACAGGAGAAAATATGGTCATTGGTGTTACCGGTGATGTTACTCCAAAACAATTAAAAAAATTGGCAAAAAAATATTTTTCTAAAATAAGAAAAGGGACAAAAAACCCCTGGCATTATACTTTTGAGCCTAAACAGGCTGGAGAAAAGCGAATAACAATTTATGATGATTCACAGCCTTTTATTTTACTTGCATATCATTGCCCTGAAGGTAATCATCCCGATTTTATTAAATTTGAACTTTTAAACTATATTTTAACAAGTGGCAGAAGTTCAAGATTGAATAAAAAAATGGTTATTAAGAATAAATCGGCCTTAGCTGTTTTCTCAATGGGTGGTTTTCCAGGAACTAAATATCCTAATTTATATTTGATGTTATCTTTACCTAATAAAGATATTAAATCTAAAAAACTAATTAAATCAATGCTTAATGAAATTGATGATTTAAAAGAAAACCTAATCTCAGAAAAAGAATTAAATTCAGCCAAAGTTAGAATGAAATTAAATGCCGTTAGAGGTCTTGGCTCAAATAGAGGACTTTTAGTTGAATTATTATCATCAGAAGTTTTAACAGGCTCATGGGAAAACACTTTTAATGATATTTCTAAAATTGATAAAATTACAGCAAAAGACATCAAAGAATTAGCAAAAAAATATTTAACAGTTAATAATAGAATAATTGCACGGATTGAAAAAAAAATTAAAAAGAAAGAAGTGAAAAAAGAAGAGAATAAAAAAGGGGAAAAGAAATGAAAAAACAGATAATACTGATACTTGCCATTCTGTTAATCTTTACCGGTTTGAATTTTTCAAAAAAAAGAAAGGTTGACTCTATAAAATTTCCTAAATTGAAAGAATTCAATATTCCGGTTATTCAAAAAGCATCAACAAATAATGGAATTAAAATAAGACTTATTAAAAGTGATAAATTACCTTTAATTAATATTGTAGCTATTATAAAAGGTGGAAGTATTTATGACCCTGAAACAAAAATAAGCCTTGCAGATATGACTGCTCAATTATTAAGAATTGGTGGTACAGCAAATATGAATGGAGAAGAGGTTGATGCATTTCTTGATTCAAATGGAATAACAATAAGAATAAGTGCATCGTTTGAATATTTTACAATTTATATGTCATGTATGGATGAAAATCTTGAAAAGGGATTGGAAATATTATCAAAAATATTAATGAAACCCGGATTTGATAAAAATAAATTAGAAGAGATTAAAACTCAGTTTACTTCAAGTGTTCAAAGAAGAAACGACACACCTCAACCAATTCTAACAAGAGAATTTAATAAAATTTTATATGGTGAAAATACACCATTTTCATCTGTTCTTGAATATGAACATATCGAGAATATTAAAATTAACGATATTAAAAAAGAACATAAAATGTTTTTTGCACCGGAAAATCTATTGATGGGTATTTCTGGACCAGTTAAAATAAATGATGTGAAAATACTTGTTGAAAAATACTTTGGTGATTGGAAAAATACAGCCCACATACCTCCATATCCAAGGGTTAAAAGGGTTAGGAATGATTTTAAAATTGCCTTGGCAAATAAGGATAGTTTAAACCAAAACTATATTTCAATAGGTCATATAGGAACAAAAGAAGATAAAAAATTACAACCTGTAATAAAGGTATTTAACTCAATTTTTTCTCAGGGTATGGACTCAAGACTTTTTAATAAGGTTAGAACTGAATTAGGGCTTACCTATGGTGTTGGCGGAGGCATCTTTCAAAACAAATTATATAAGGGTAAAACTTATTTTTCAACCTTTACAAAATCTGAATCAACAATACCTGTAATTAAGGCGATTTTTGGTGAGATTGAAAGAATTAAGAAAAAAAAAGTATCTGAAAAAGAATTATCAGATGCTAAAAATTATTTTTTAAATTCGTATGTTTTTAAATTCAGTACACCTGAAAAAATCTTATATTCAAAGCTTTCAGATGAGTTTTATGGTAATGATGAAAATGAGCAGAAAGAATTATTGAAAAATATTGCAAAGGTAACAGCTGATGATGTTTTCAAACTTGTTCAAACTCATCTTAAATTAGAAAAGATGAAAGTTGTAATTATTGGTAATGAAAAATTAATTAAAGGTAATTTATCAGAACTTGGAAAAATTAAAAAACTCGACATTTCAATTAAACCACCAGCTGTCAAAGAAATTATCCCTGATGCAACACCAGAAACCCTTAAAAAAGGAAGTATGATTATAAAAAATCTTTATAAAAATAAATATAAGGGATTTAAAAAAATAAAATCTTTTAAAATGACTTATGATATGACTATGAGTGTTAGAGGACAGCAGATGACTATGGGAATGGACACGACAAAAGTTTATCCAGATAAAAATTTCACTGAAATATCAGTAATGGGTATGAAATTTACCAGAATTGTTAATGGAAAAAAAGGTGTTATGAATCAGATGGGGCAAAAGATACCAATAACAGAAAAACAAATCAAAGATGAACAATTTGGTAGCGAATATGATATGTACCATAATATGAAAAACTATAAGTTTCAATTTCTTAAAGAAATAAAAATTGAAGGTATTACTTATGATGTTATTTATATTTCTAATGCTGATAAAAAATGGAAAAAGCTCTATATTAATAAAAAATCAGGGTTTATTGAAATAACTGAATCTTTATCAACTCAAGCTCCAATGATAGGTGTTATTAAAAGTATAAGTTCAGACTTTAAAATAATAAAAGGTGTTCCATTTAGCTTCAAATCTAAAACTATTTTTAAAAAAAAGGTAGTAAGAAGTGCTAAAATAAAGACAATCAAGATAAATATTAAGGTTGATAATAAACTATTTATCCTAAAATAGTTAAATTGATTTTAAAGTAGGGGCGAATAATATTCGCCCTTTAAAATATTAAATGAATAATAAAAAAAATGAATAATAATTATGAAGAAAAGCTTAATATAGCAAGACAGCCAATATATGATAGAAATATGGAAGTTTTTGCGTATGAATTATTATATAGATCTAATCTCGAATTAGAAATTAACAAAGCATATAAAGAAACAGAAAAAAAAGATGATGAGTTTACCACCTTAAAGGTAATTGCAAACTGTCAATTAATGGGATTGGATAATTTGACTTATGGTAAAAAAGCATTTATAAATTTTGCAAGTCAATTCTTGATAAATAAAATCCCGACATTTTTCCCATCTGAGTCCTTAGGAATTGAAATTTTAGAATATATTGAACCTGAACCTGAAATAATAAAATCCTGTAAAGAAATGAAAAACGAGGGATATACAATAATACTTGACGATTTTGTTTATAGTGAAAATCTCAAATATTTTGTTGAAATTGCTGATATTATTAAGATGGATTTTTTGACTACAACAATAAAGGAGAGAAAGCGAACAATAGAACAAGGTAAAGAATATAAGATAAAATTTTTGGCAGAAAAAATTGAAAACAAAGTTCAATTTGATTTAGCTTTAAATGAGGGTTTTGACTATTTCCAGGGCTATTACCTAAGCAAACCAGATATAATATCAATAACAAATATACCAGGTTATAAGATTAATTATCTTAAACTATTAAAGATAATCAATAAACCAATATCTGACATAAATGAAATTGAGAATGTTTTAAAAAGAGAGATATCATTGACTTACAGGCTCTTAAGATTGATTAATCAATTAAGCAAAGGTAAGAAAAAAATTAAATCTATTAAAGAAGCTTTAGAAACTTTTGAATTGGGGAGAATTAAAAATTGGTTGTCCTTAATTGTTCTTAGTTCAGTTGGACATGATAGTCCTCAACAATTAGTAAACAATTCTATAATTAGGGCAAAGTTTTGTGAACTTATTGCATTAAATGCTGGATTTTCAGACGAGAAAGATACCTGCTTTTTAGTAGGAATGTTGTCAAAAATTGATATTTTTTTAAAAGAACCTATTGAAAAACTCATTGAAACGCTACCTCTTAAAAAAGAAATTATTGATGCTTTAATTGGCAAAAAGAATAAATATTTTGATTTAATTATGCTTGTAGATAATTATGAAAATAAAAATAAGAAGAATTTTTTGCCACTTGCAGAAAAAATTGGTATTGAATTAAAAAAATTAGATGAACTATATTTATTAGCTATTGAAGCAGGAAGTTTGCATTATTAGGATTAGTAGAGAGCGACAAGGAGGCAAGAAGGCAAAGAGGCAAAGAGGCATATAGGCAAAGAGTAATGCATTATACTAACTTTTGTTAGATAAATTTTATAATTAAAAAGAGATTTTTTAAATCTTTACTCTCTGCCTTCTTGCCTCTCTGCCTCTCTGCCTTATAAAGAATATGAAGAAGGATTTTTTGAAATTTATAAAAGATAATGTAGCTTTATTTGACGGAGCTATGGGTACAGAGCTTTATAATAGGGGAGTATTTATTAATACATGCTTTGATGAATTAAATTTATCTCGTCCGGATATGGTCAGAGATATTCATAGGGCATATATTAATGCAGGTGCAAACGTTATTGAAACAAATACCTTTGGCGCAAATAGAATTAAACTTCAAAAATATGGACTTGAAGACAAGGTTGAAGAAATAAATA
>JAOZTV010000319.1 GCA_029939015.1 Candidatus Aminicenantota bacterium | reverse complement strand
AAATAATAAACTGATTTTGATGGGTCGGGGTCAATTCTTAATTCTACTTTACTAAAAATCTCTTTTATTGTTTCAAGATATTTCAATTGTCTTGTCATCTTTGGGTTTTTTTTGTATTCTTTTAATACACTCAAATAGGCATTAGTATATCCTTTTGCAAGGGCATTTACTTCTTCTGAATATGCGTCAGCTTTAGTTAAAATGGAACTTGCCTCACCCCTTGCATTTGGAATGATAGAATTAGCATACCCCTCAGAGCTTTTTATTATTTCCTGTTTCTTTTCTCTTGCATCTGAGACTGCTTTAAATGATGGAGATACACTCGGTGGTGGCGATACATCAAGTAATTCAACAGATATTATTCTAACACCTGCATCGAGTTTATCAAGAATAGTCTGGACATTATCTCGTAATAATAAACGAAGATTTGCCTTACCACTTGAAAGGATATCATCAACTTTCATTTTACCTAATTGCAGTCGGAGACACTCTTTCCCTACAGACTCAATAACTTTTTCAGGTTCCTTTAAGCTGTAAATATATTTATCCAGTTCTTTAATATCATAGTTTATAATAGCATTAATCATGATTAAATTTTCATCACCTGTCAGCATTTCAATACTATTTTCTTTTGGATCTTCAAACTGTTCAAGGTTCTCGATTGATTCAACTATGTGGATTTTTTTTACTTCACTTACAAAAACTTTTTTAACAGATTCAAAAGGAAAAGGAAAATGAAAATGTATTCCAGGTTCTGTTACTTCCATTTTTACCATTCCACACCTGATAATTAAAGCATCCTGTCCTGTTTTGAGTGAATAAATACCTGATGACATGTATAATCCTACAAATAAAAATAGCAACAACCAAAAAAAGAGAATCTTAAACTTACCTTTTATCATTTTTTTTTCTCAGAAAACAATGTTTTCAATATAGGAGAACTTTCATCAAGTACTATAATACTTTTCTCTCCAAATATTTTTTTATAGACATCAAGAGAACGGAAAAATTTGTAAAATTCAAGATTGGATTTAAAGGCCTCAGCATACATTTTCATAGCCTCTGCATCTGCCTTACCCATTATGATTGCAGATTTTTTATTAGCATTGGCAATTTCTGTTCTTGCTGTCTTATCAGCCTCAGCCCTTATTTTTAAAGCACTCTCTTCTCCCTCTGCTAAATATTTCTTTGCAATCCTATCTCTTTCAGCTCTCATCCTATTATAAACTGCAATTGTGTTTTCATAAGGAAGCATTATTCTTTTTATTAAAACCTGCTCAATTGAAACACCAAAATCTTCACTGTCTTTTTTAATTAATTCTGTAAGTTTATCATTCATCTCTTTGAATTTAATCTTAGAAATATCCGTATTTACAATATCTGATAATTCTCTTACTCCTAATAATAAGCCAGTATGAGAGGATAATAAATCTGTTAATCTAATTTCCAGACCTTTAATTCCTCTTACTGTTTTTAAATATAGTATAGGATCGGTTATTCTATAACAAATTGCATTTTCAATAATGAGATTTTTTTTATCAGAGGTTAGAAATTCAGAAGGTTTTGGAGAAAGTAAAATTAAACGGGCATCAATTTTTTCTACACTATTTAGAGGATATGGAAGTTTGAAATATAATCCCGGTTCATTTAAAACTCTTACAGGTTTCCCAAATTTCATAATAACTGAAGTAGAACCCTGTTCGACAATTACTGTACATAAATAAGATGTAAGTAATACAAAAAACATCAATACTATAAAAAAATATTTTTTATTCATTTCAAAACTCCCTAATCTTCTTCATTGATTTCATCTTTCTTAATATTTAATGTTTCAACTTCTTTTACAGAAGATTTATCAGACAAATAATATCTTCTTTTAGAATCATTTGGTAAAACATAAATTATCTTCCCAAAAAGGAGTGACTCAATCATATCCCACCGTAAACGGATTTTCTGTAATTTGGAAGAGGCATTAAATATCTTTTCTTTTAATAAAAAACTCTTTGCCTCTCCAAAGGCAAAACTTAGCTTATCAATCTTATAAGTTTCAGCCTCAAGAATACTCTTTTTACCCTTTCCTCTTGAACGTGGTATTAAATCATTTGCATATCCATTTGCCTTATGTATTATCTCATTTTTCTTTTCTCTTGCTGATGCAACTGCACGATAGTCGGGTACAACATCAATTGGTGGATGAACTTCCTGCATAAATACCTTATCAATATCAACACCAATCTTAAGCATCTTTACTTTTTCTTTCATTCTAATTTTTAATTCATTCTGAATATCACCTCTTTGAACTGTAAGCAAGGCATCAATTCTGTATTTTGCTAAAACTGAATTTATTTCACGATTTAAAACTGTTCTTAATATTTCTCTTGCATTCTTAGACTGGATTGCATATATAACAGGGTCTGTAATTCTATAATAGCAAAGAAAGTTTGCATCAATAATGTTTTCATCACCGGTTATTGCTAATGATTCATCAATGACTTTTATAAATCTACCATCCGTATGGGAAAATTCCCATAGATAAGCCTCAGGTTCTTCAATATCATCACTCCAGTTTGTACGAAATCCACTCTCAATTCTTGCTGCTATTCCTGTATCAACTTTTAAAACTTTGCCAAATGGTTCTGGTAAATGGTAATGTAAACCTGGGGAATTTAATTCCTTTACCCTTCCATAAAGCATTTCCACCCCTGTTTGATAAGGTAAAATAGTATAAAAGCCAAGCCCGAAATACATGAGTAGTATTAATATAATAGTCAAACTTAAGAATTTCTTTATATGTTTAGTAAAAAAAGCCTCATTTAATGAAAATACTTTAAACAATTTTATTTTTGTTTTTAATCTTGTAAATAAAGCAAATTGTAATATGGGTTTATTTTTGATTTTACTAACAAATTTTGATGAAAAACCAGCAATTTTAAGCACTTTAAAACCCAACCTTATACCAATTTGAAAAATTACCAGACCAATAATAAATGTCATTATTCGCTCAATATGAATTCCAAAATACCCAAAGAGAAGAGTAAACCACACACCAAAAGAAGAAATAAAATCTGAAAAAGTATGAACACCCTCCGCTGTAAAAGCAAGAGAATTATGCTTTTTTCCAATCTTAGACTTAAAACCTGCAATTAATAAGGCTATCATACAGGCTATACTGATACCTATAAAGGCAAGTACAAGCGAAACATCCTGTTTTATTAAAAATGCATCTGCCTCTGTATAGATTGCATCATATAATATTTTCAGACCACCAAATATTAATAATATACTAATTAATAAAGAAACTATTGCCTCGGCTTCCCTGGCAAAAGACTTTGTACTGAATTTGTATTTGACCAGAATAGAAAACAGAACAGTAAGACTTACAGCAAGATCTCCACCTGAATGATAGGCATCCGCCTTAAAAATTATTGAACCGGTTAGAACGGCTAAACCAATTTTTAAAAGTATTAAGAAAATATCAGAACCAATAGCTATATAAGAAGCATTTATAAGGGCTCCAAACCTCTTTGTTTCATAATCTCCTGTCTCAATTTTTTCCATATTCATATTATATTACTTAT
>JAOZTV010000055.1 GCA_029939015.1 Candidatus Aminicenantota bacterium | reverse complement strand
AGGGAAAAACAAGTCGTTAAAGCAAATAAAAGAAAAAATTAATAACGGTTTTCTTGTTAAAGATGATATTGTCTATGGTGGCAAACATGAAATCCCCCTACATTTATTTGGGTTTTTATATTAGAACCTAAATTGAGCTTAATTTTTTATTATTGTTTTCGTGGTTAAAGTTTTGTTAAGGTTTAAATATTTTAACTTCATAATTTTTCAAGAACTTACAATTATGATAAAATATTCTTTGTGAGGTAATTATGTTAGATAATCTAAATACAAAATTTAATAAAGTCTTTAAATATTTAAAAGGCGAAGCTAAAATAACTGACGATAATATGAAACAGGCTCTTAGGGAGATTAAATTATCTCTTTTGGAAGCTGATGTAAACTTTAAGGTTGTTAAGGAGTTTATTGCAAAGGTAAAAGAAAAATCTCTTGGTAGTGATGTTGTTGATAGTTTAAATCCATATCAGCAAATAATAAAGATAGTTAAAGAAGAGTTAGAAATTATTCTTGGTTCTGAATCTAAAGACCTGAATCCGTCAAAAAAGCCCGGTATTATTATGATGGTTGGTCTTCAGGGGACTGGTAAGACTACATCAGCCGGGAAACTGGCACATTATTTAAAGGAACAGGGCAAGACTTCATTGCTTTGTTCACTTGATCTTAAAAGACTTGCTGCTGTTGAACAATTAGAGACTATTGCAAAAGAGGTTGGCGTTGGATTTTATAAAAGTGAATCAAATAGTTTAAAAAAAATATCTAAAGAATTATTAAAAGAGGCAAAGGAATTCGGTTATGATTATATAATAGCTGATACTGCCGGTCGTCTTCATATTGATGATAGTTTAATGGATGAGCTTAACCAGATCAAGGGTTATTTATCTCCTTCTGAAACTATTTTTGTTGCTGATTCATTGACCGGACAGGATGCTGTTACTTCTGCATCTCAATTTTCAGAGTCAATTGGAATAGACTCAATTATTCTCACAAAACTTGATGCTGATTCAAGGGGTGGGGCAGCCCTTTCAATTGTCAGTGTAACAAAAACACCTATTAAATTTGTAGGAGTTGGAGAAAAATCCACAGATTTTCAAAAATTTCATCCTGATAGGATAGCTTCTCAAATCCTTGGTATGGGGGATATGTTAACCCTGATCGAGAAAGCTGAGAAAGAATTTGATGAAAAACAATCTGAGCAGATGGCAAAAAAACTTCTCAGTAATGAATTTGACCTTGAGGATTTTAAAAATCAGATGATGCAGGTTGAAAAGCTTGGTTCTATGAGTGATATTATGGGAATGATGCCAAGTATGCCGGGAATGCCTGCAATGGGTCAGGTTGATCCTAATGCTATGGACGACAAAAAAGTAAAATATATGGTTGCAATAATTAATTCTATGACTAAAAAAGAACGCAAAAAGCCTAAGATGATAAATGGTAAAAGGCGTTTAAGAATATCTAAAGGTTCAGGAAGACCAGTTCAGGAAATCAATCAATTATTGAAGAGTTTTTTTGAAATGCAGAAATATATGAAGAAACCGTTTTTTAAAAAGATGCTTAAAAAGTTTGACTTTATGTCAAAAATGGGTTAAATTAACTTTTTCGTTTATGATTATAATTGTGCCACAAATTAAAGATGGTGCAATTTGTACGAAATATTAAGAAGAGGAGATTAAGAGGAATGTTAGTAATTAGATTAGCAAGAAAAGGAAGCAAACACAGACCATTTTACAGAATTGTCGCAATAGACAAGGCAAAATCAACAGCATCAAAATATGTTGAATTATTGGGTATTTATAATCCAATGAAAGAAGAACCTGAAATAAGAATTGATCTTGAAAAATATAACAAATGGATCGTAAAAGGTGCACAGCCATCTCAAACAGTTAAATCATTGGTAAAAAAAGTTAAAACTGATAATTAAGGAGATTGAAATGAAGAATTTGGTTATATCAATTTGCAAAGCTTTAGTTGACAACCCTGACGAAGTATTTGTCACTCAAATTGATGGAGAACAGACAACAATTCTTGAATTAAGAGTTGCACCATCAGACTTGGGAAAGGTTATTGGTAAACAGGGAAGAACCGCAAGAGCTATTAGGACCTTACTCGCTGCATCAGGAATGAAACAGAAAAGACGGTACAACCTTGAAATAATTGAAAGACACGAACAACAGTAGATTTGTTTTATATTGGAGAAATCCTAAAAACAAGAGGTAACAACGGAGAAGTTGTTTTAAGGACTTCTCCAGACTTTTCTTACACAAGGAGTATTCACTCCATATTTCTAAAATCAAAAAAACACGAGAGAACTTTAAATATTAAAAGTATTAATGAAGTGGGCGATGACCTTATTATAAAGTTTACAGATATTGATACAATTACAGACGCTTATAGATTAATTGGATATTCTGCTTATTTAGAAGATGAAGAAATCAATACATTTAAAAAAGACAATCTGGTTGATTATAAGATAGTTGATATTGCAGGTAATCTATGGGGTAGGGTAATTAACGATATAGAAGAGGGCTTAACACATATACTCGAAATAGAAGATGATGCTAATGTCATTTATATACCATATTCTGAGAATATAATTACTGAAATCAAGATCAAAGAAAAAACTATTATTATTGATCCTCCTGATGGTTTAAGAACCTTAAATAAATGAGATTTTCAATACTATCTATCTTTCCAGAGATATTAAAAGAATATATTAAATATGGGCTTGTTGCAAAGGCAATTGAGAAAAAACTTATTTCTATTGACACTTATGATTTGAGAGATTTTACCGACAATAAACATAATAAGGTTGATGACAGACCATTTGGTGGTGGTGCTGGAATGGTGATGATGCCTAGTCCTTTTTTTAATGCAATAAAAAAAATAAAAGAAAAAAATGACGGAAAGGTAATATTGTTTTCTGCTTATGCACCGGTTTTAACACAGAAAAAAGCAAAAGAATTAGCAAAAGATGAGCATTTAATACTATTATGCGGAAGATATGAGGGTGTTGACCAACGGGTAATAGACAATTTAGTTGACGAGGAAATATCAATAGGAGATTTTGTTTTGATGGGTGGAGAGGTTGCTGCAGAAGTTCTGCTCGAAACAGTTATCAGGATGAAAGAAGGGGTTATAGGAAATAAAGAATCTGTTGAGACGGATTCTTTCTATCATGAGGGACAGTATGGCTTTCCTCAATATACACAGCCCAGAGATTTTGAAGGTATGCTTGTTCCTGACGTTTTATTATCAGGACATCATCAGGATATTCTGGATTGGAGAAATAAAAATCAAAAAAAGAGAGGTAAATAAAATGAAACAAATAGTTGAATGTGTACCAAATTTTTCAGAAGGCAGAGATATGGTTATTGTCGAAAAAATAACCGATGAAATTAAAAAGATAGACGGTGTTGAATTACTTGATGTTGACCCGGGAAAGGATACTAATAGAACTGTCGTAACAATGGCAGGAGAGCCTGATGTAGTTGTTGAGGCAGCATTTCAGGCAATAAAAAAGGCTGGAGAAGTCATCGATATGTCAAAACATTCAGGGGCTCATGCAAGAATGGGTGCAACTGATGTTTGTCCCTTCGTTCCCGTATCAGGAATTACAATGGCAGAATGTGTCGAATTAGCCAAAAAACTCGGTAAAAGAGTTGGAGAGGAATTAAACATACCTGTTTACCTCTATGCAGAAGCAGCACAACAGGAAAGCAGAAGAAGATTGCCGGATATAAGAGAAGGCGAATACGAAGCAATGGCTGAAAAATTGAAAAACGATAGTTTTAAACCGGATTATGGAAAGGCTGAATTTAATTCCAAATCAGGTGTTACAGCGATTGGAGCAAGAGGCTTTTTAATAGCATATAATGTTAATTTAAATACAAAAGACACAAAAATTGCAAATAAAATAGCAAAGAGGGTTCGTGAAAAAGGACGAATAGTAAAGAATAAAGAAACAGGTATTAAAGAAACTATCCCGGGAAGCTTAAAGGGTGTTCAGGGAATGGGCTGGTATATTGATGAATATAATATGGCTCAGATAACTGTTAATATCCTTGACTTTAAAACCACGCCTATTTATAGAGTTTTTGAAGAATGTGAGAAATATGCAAATGAATTTGGAGTAAGAGTTACAGGAAGTGAGCTTGTAGGACTTGTGCCTCTAGAGGCGATGTTAGATACTGGCATTCATGTTATAACAAAACAGGGTGGAAGTATTGGTGTTTCAGAAGAAGAGATAGTTAGAATTGCAGTACAGACATTAGGACTGAATGAAATTTCTGAGTTCAATACATCAGAACGAATAATTGAATATAAACTTAGAACACCGGGAAATCTTGTTTCAATGACACTTGATGAATTCTCAAATGAATTGGCATCAGACTCCCCAGCTCCTGGTGGTGGAAGTGTAGCTGCTCTAAACGGTTCTTTATCTGCATCATTATCTGCAATGGTTGGAAATCTGACATACAGTAAGAAAAAATATAAGGAAGTAAAACAGGAAATGATTGATGCCTCGGTAAAGGGACAGCAATTAAAAATGTTTTTTCTTGATGCGATAGATAAGGATACAGATGCCTTTAATAAAATTATGGATGGTTTTGCATTACCTAAAAAATCAGCTGAAGAAAAAACAATTAGAGATAAGGCAATTCTTGAGGCGACTAAGGAAGCAACACTTGTTCCTTTCTCAGTATTAGAAAAAACTAAAGATGCTGCAGAAATAGCTCTTATTACAACAGAAAAAGGAAACCAGAACTCATTGTCCGATGCAGGTGTTGCAGGACTTACAGCACAAAGTGCAGCAGAGGGTGCATTTTATAATGTAATGATAAATCTTGAAGATATAACAGATGAAGAGTTTAAAGATAAAATCAAAAATGAAGCAATAAAAATTAATAATGAAGTAAAAGAAATTACAGAAAAAACAAGACAAATACTTTATAAAAGATTTGGCTTATAATCGTTTCACTTGTTGAGATACTTGACTTTTTATTGTTAAAAGAATATTATTTTTTTTAGGAGGATTTATGAATAATAAAAAACTAAATCTAATTTTGATTATTATCTTAACTATTTTTGTCAGCTCTGTATATGCCGGGACACTTAAAGGCATTAAAATGGACGAAACAATAAAGATAAATAATGACACATTGGTATTAAATGGTATGGCTTTAAGAAAGGCAAAAGTTTTTTTTAAAGTATATGTTGCTGGACTTTATTTACCTGCAAAAGAAAAAGATGGAAAAAAAGTTCTTGATGGTGACACCAACAGAACTACAATTATGCATTTTATGAGAAAGGTTACAGCAAAACAGCTTAATAGTGGTTGGATGGATGGACTAAAAGCAAATACACCTAAGGCTTCAGCTGAGTTAAAAAAACAATTTGATACTCTCTGTTCATATATGACTGAAGTTAAAGATGGTGATAGAATTGAGTTTACTTATGTTCCAAAGACAGGTACTAAAATAATTGTAAAAAAAGAATTAAAAGGGACAATAACTGGGAAAGCTTTTGCAGATGCATTATTTGCCGTTTGGATAGGAGATAAACCAGGTCCGGGAAATGGTTTTAAAGAAGATTTGTTAGGGCAGTAGGGATAGAACAGGGAATAGGGAATAGTAAAGCTAATTTATTATAAAAAAATCTTTTTGGTTTTCTAAACCCTAAACCCTATTCACTTGTTATTATAAAATGAATAATAATATAATACTTATAATTGACGATGAGAAGAACATTGTTGAATCTGTTAAGATGGTACTCGAATATGAAGAGTATCAGGTACATACGGCTTTAAGTGGTCTTGAAGGTATAGCACTATTTAAAGAAATTAACCCTGAC
The DNA here is from genome assembly GCA_029939015.1 of Candidatus Aminicenantota bacterium. Lineage (GTDB taxonomy): Bacteria > Acidobacteriota > Aminicenantia > UBA2199 > UBA2199 > JAOZTV01. Next base: position 6,912 of record JAOZTV010000055.1, on the reverse strand, counting down.
ATTATACTGCTTGATGTTAAAATGCCGGGAATTGATGGATTATCAGTTTTAAAGGAATTAAAAAAAATAAATCCATTTTCCGAAACTATAATGATGTCAGGGCATTCAGGGATATCTGAAGCAGTTGAAGCTTCAAAGCTTGGTGCTTTTGATTTTCTTGAAAAGCCAGTGTCAAGGGATAAACTCGTCTTAACAATAAGAAATGCTTCTGAAAAAATCAGCCTTATAAAAGAAAATTACACCTTAAAAACTATCACTAATAAAAAATATCAAATGATAGGCGAGTCAATTCTTATGCAAAAACTTATGAATAGTATTAATAAGGTTGCAAAAACGGATTCGACTGTATTAATTACAGGAGAAAGCGGAACTGGAAAGGAATTAATTGCCCGTAGTATTCATAATCTTTCAAAAAAGAGTAAGCATAATCTTGTGCAGGTGAACTGTGCGGCAATTCCTGAAGAACTTATTGAAAGTGAACTCTTTGGACATGAGAAAGGCTCTTTTACAGGAGCATACGAAAAAAAAATTGGTAAATTTGAAAATGCCCACAATGGTACAATTTTTTTAGATGAAATTGGTGATTTAAGCCTAAAGGCTCAGGCAAAAGTATTGAGGGTTTTAGAAGAAGGAGAAATACAGAGAGTTGGTGCTCCCGAAATAAAGACTGTCAACGTACGTATTATTGCAGCAACCAATAAAGATCTACAAAAGGAAATTAAAGATGGCAATTTTCGTGAGGATCTTTTTTTCCGGTTAAATGTTGTGCCACTCTATTCTCCTCCCTTAAGAGAAAGAAAAAGTGACATTCCAATTCTAATTGAACATTTTTTGAATTATTTTTCAGAAGAAAGTAATTTTAAAAAGAAGAGTTTTTCAGAAGAAGCTATATCGGATTTTGTTAATTATGAATGGAAAGGTAATATCAGGGAATTAAGAAATATTATTGAACGTCTATTGATAATGACTGAAGCTAAAATAATCTCTCAAAGCGATATTCCAGACCATATCAGCACTAAAGACAAGGCGAAAAATGAAAGAATGGATAAACAGTTCTTTGAGCAAAAAAACTGGAAAGATTTTAAGAAAAATTCTGAAAAATTATTTTTAGAAAAAAAACTTGAAGAATTTGGATATAATCTGGCAAAAACTGCAAGAGAAATTGATTTACCAAGAAGCAATCTATATAAAAAAATTGAGCAATTTGATATCAAGGTATCTGAGTAAAACAAGGCAAGTAGGCAGAGAGGCAATAGGCAATGAGTAGTACAGAGAAACTTATAATAAACGTCATATTAATTAACAAGATATCTTTTAATCTCTACTCTTTGCCTCCCTGCCTCTCTGCCTCCCTGCCTTTCAAAAAACAATGCGAGTATTAATAATTTCAGTTAGGGCTGATTTTGGTGGTGGGCCAGAACATATTTATCAACTAATCAAAAACAGTAAAAAAATAGAGTATTTTATTGCCTGTCCTGATGATAAACCATATTATGAAAGATTTCAAAAAGAACTTACAGCTACAAGGATGATAGAAATACCTCATAGAAAATTCAATTTTAATACTCTTATAAAACTCATAAAATTTATTAAGAAAAATAAAATTCAATTAATACATTCACATGGAAAAGGAGCAGGTATATATTCAAGACCTCTTGCTTTATTGACAAAGAAACTATGTATTCATACCTTTCATGGTCTTCATATAGAAGACTATAGCCCTATAAGTAAATTTTTATATATAAACTTAGAAAGAGCTTTGTCTTTGTTCACAAAGAAAATAATTGCCGTTTCAAGTGGAGAGAAGAATCTTTTAATAGACAATAGAATAGCATCGGCAAAAAAAATTAATCTAATTGAAAATGGAATTGAAGTTCCTGACAATATTGACAATGAATATAAAGAACAAAAATACATCAAAATAATTACTGCAAATCGATTTAACTATCAGAAAAATGCAGACTTAATTCTACAAATAGCAATTGAACTAAAAAAAATATCAAAAGATTATAAATTTAAAATTGAAGTTCTGGGTACTGGTGAAGATTTTGATAAAATAAATGAGGCAGTTAAAAACCAAGATTTAACAGAGACAATTTCTTTATTAGGTGCAAAGAATAATCCAAGAGATTATTATAAAAACGCTCTATGCTTTTTATCAACTTCCAGATGGGAGGGCATGCCCTTAGCACCACTTGAAGCAATGTCAGAAGGCATCCCTGTAATTGCTACTAATGTAGTTGGAAACAAGGATATTATAATAGATAAAAAAACAGGACTATTATTTGATTTGAATTCACCAAAAGAGGGCGCAGAATTAATAAAAAAATTAGTGTCAAACTTAGAACTCAGAAATAATATCAGCAAAAACGGATACGAACAGGTAAAAAACAAATATAATGTAAAAACAATGGTTGAGAATACTGTCGGGTTGTATAGAAAAGTTCAGGCAATAGGCAGAGAGGCAAAGAGGGTATAGAAAAAACAGAATAAACATAAAACAATTGATTGTTTTATTTCTTTTAATGCTTTTTCTCCCTGCCTCCCTGCCTCTTTGCCTTTTAATATCTTAATCTTTTGCTTTTATTTTCCTCTTATTGTAAAATATGGTTGGTGATAAAATGAGGATAAAGATAAATTTAATTTCAAAGGTTGGTGTTTCAATTCCGTTTGATTATAATTATAATATTTACCTGTATTTTAGAAAGGTATTATTTGATTATTTTAAAATTAATAAGCCAAAGTTTATTATAAGATATAAAAATAATTTCCCGGACTTTACTTTTTCACAATTAATGATACCCAAAAGAGAGATTGAACCAGGCTTTATTAAGATTAAGTCTGATTATTTTTCAATATTTGTTTCGTCTATTGATAATAAATTTATTGAATATCTAACTAAGGCACTATATACTAGAAAAGAATTCCAAATATTTGACAAAAGTTTTAAAATTCGCAAAATTGACATTATCGAAGAACCTGAATTTACAAGTCCTATGAAATTTAAGATGATAAGTCCACTCTTTCTTGCAAAAAAAGAAGGTAAAAAAGTCCGTTTTATCAGACCGGAAGACAGTGATTTAAACGAATGCTTTGGTATTGAATTAATTAAAAACAAAAAAAAACATTTTACTGGTAAGATAGACCAAAATGCAATAAAATTTTCTATTGACCAGAATTATATGGAAAAAAATAAACGAATGAGCAGATTTTTTACGATAAGAAATGTAAACTATAAAACAATACTTGCTCCTTTTTTTCTTGAGGGTGATATTGAACTTATAAAATTTGCCTATGAGAGCGGAATTGGTAGTAAAACTCACTATGGTTTTGGAATGATTGAGTCTTCCCGATAAATGAATAAAATCAAAGAAGAAATAAGGGATTTATCAGAAAAGCTCTTATATCATCAAAGCCTCTACTATATCAAATCTGCACCTATTATTTCTGATATTGAATATGATGCTCTCTTTGACAGATTGCTTTATCTTGAAAAAGAGTATCCACAATATGCAAAAGAAGACTCTCCAACAAAAAGAATTGGGGTTGATCTTGATAATCAATTTGCAGAAAAAGAACATAAAATCCCTGTTCTTTCATTGGATAAGGAATATACAATTGAAGGAATAAATAAGTGGGTTCAAAAAAACATAGATTTTGCAGAGAGGCAAATAGGCTTTGTATTAGAAGAAAAACTTGATGGGGCATCAATTGTCCTATACTATGAACGAGGCATTTTAAAAGAAGCCCTTACAAGGGGAGACGGCAAAAAAGGTAATCTTGTTACTGCAAATGTAAAGACTATTAAAAATGTACCATTGAAATTAACTGAACCAGTCACATTATCTGTCAGAGGTGAAATATTTATTAAAAAAGATGATTTTACAAAGTATAATAAAAAATTTGAAAATAAATACTCAAACCCTCGAAATTTAGCCTCAGGTTCTTTAAGACAACTCAAATCTTCACTTGTTGCAGAAGTACCTCTAAAAATGGTTGCTTATGAAGGATATTTTGAAGCAGAAACTATTGAAAAAAATACAGAACTTACAGAACATATCTATAATCTTATAAAATTAGATAAATTGGGCTTTGAAGTAAGCAATAAACCTGTCTATATTTCTGATAATAAAGAAACAGTTAAGGTATTGAAATCAGCGTCAAACCTTATTGAAGTTGGAAGAATAGAGGATATTAAAACCTTTATTGAAAAAAGAGTTAATAGCAGGGATAAATTGCAATACGATATTGACGGACTTGTAATAAAGATAAATGACTTGGATATTAGAGAGTCTCTTGGTTATACATCTCATCATCCGCGATGGGCAATAGCATATAAATTTGAATCACCAATGGCAGAAACTATTTTATTAAATATCGTAATTCAAATTGGAAGAAATGGTAGAGTAACGCCAGTTGCTGAATTAGAGCCTGTGCATATTGCAGGAAGCATAGTATCAAGGGCAACTCTGCATAATTTAGAGTATATAGAATTACTTGAATTGGGTATTGGTGATATTATTGCAATATCAAAAAGAGGAGAAATAATCCCTGCAGTAGAAGAAGTTATTGAACAAAACCCGAAAGGATTTATTAAATTCAATTTTCCTGAACTTTGTCCTTTCTGTTCTTCAATATTTATTAAAGAGGGGGCTCATCATTTCTGTAAAAACAAAAATTGCCCTGAAAGAATAAAACGTTCAATTATTTATTTTGCATCCAAAGATCAGATGGACATTGACTCGCTCGGAGAAAAGACAATAAACTTTCTATATGAAAATAATTATATAAATAATATCGCAGACCTCTATAGTATTGATTATGAAAATCTATTAAATGAAGAAGGTTTTAAAGAAAAGAAAATTCAAAATATAAAATCGAGCATAGAAAAAAGCAAGGACAAACCGTTTTCTATTGTACTCTCAGCCTTGGGTTTTGATGGAATAGGTAAAAATAGAGCCTCGGATTTAATAAAAGAAGGATTAAATTCAATTGATAAGATAATTGAAATTGCAGAAAAAGGGGAAACGGAACTATTGATAAACATAGGTGGAGTTGGAGATATCTTAGCCGACTCTATTATCTCTCAATTTACAGATAAAGACATCCTCAATCAAATAGAAAAATTAAAAGCAATTGGATTGAACTTTGAAGATTTGTCCAAACCAATGTCTAAATCATCAGTTTTTGAAGGTCAAATATGGGTAATAACAGGAACATTTGAAAATTTTAAACCAAGGTCAGTTGCAGCAGATGAAATCAAAAATAGAAGTGGTAAGGTTACAACAAGTGTTAATTCAAAGACCACACATCTCTTAAAAGGAGAGTCTGCCGGTTCCAAACTCAAAAAAGCTGAAGAATTGAATAAAATAATTATAGATGAAGACGAATTTATGGAGATGATAAAAAATGATAAAGAGAATTAGACTGGAAAATTATTTAAGAGAATTATATGAGTATAAGAATTTTGAGGATTATTGTTATAATGGAATGCAGATTGAAGGTAAAGAAAAGATAAATAAAATAGCACTAGGTGTTTCATTAAATAGTAACTTAATTGATGAGGTAATAAAATCTAATGCAGATGCATTGATAGTTCATCATGGTTTTTTTGGAAAAGAATTTACTTCAATTCAAAGAAGAAAGAAGAAATTAATTGAGAAATTAATTAAAAACGATATATCTCTTTTTGGTATTCATCTACCAATGGATGCACATAAAGAAATTGGACATAATAATTTACTATTTAATGCAATTGAAGCAAAAATTAGTATGGATTTTGAAATGGGATTTATTGGAAAAAATATAAACAAACTATCACTTGAAAGTATGCTCTCTAAATTATCATTGTTTTTGAAAATTGACAAAAGTGTAAAATCAAATTTAAAATCACCATTTAATATCTATACAGAGAATGGTTTTACAATAGTTAATAATGGACCACAGGTCCCCAATAGAATTGCAATAATATCCGGTGGTGCTTCAAATTATTATGAAAGAGCAATAAATCTTGGTGTAGATACTTTCTTTTGTGGAGAAATAAAAGAGGAAATACCATCATTATCGTATGAAACAAAAACAAATTTTATCAATTTAACTCATTATAATTCTGAAAAGCCAGGGCTTCTGAAACTCAAAGAAAAACTTTCCGAAGAACTTGGAGTGGAAACATTTTTTATAGACATTCCAAACCCAATATAATTTTTGAAAAACTCGGACAGATTCCTATTACCATTGGATATAAATCCGTGGACACTTTTAAGGTCGCTTCCGGTGATACCTATTCCACTAACGCAAAAAATTGTGCTCAATTTTTCACTCCAAGTCCTCAAAAACTCAGGCTTTCTGAGTTTTTTGCGGGGCACGTTTCACAGGAAGTCACCTAACGCTTAACTGGGTACGGATTTACTCCCAACACGACTAATCTAAAAATTTAACAATTATTCACCAGTTACTTGAACTATAATATCCCTCTTATGTGGTTTATTATCAAACTCAATAAATATTATCTGCTGCCAGGTTCCAAGAAGAAGTCGTTCTTGCTCAAATGGGATAGTAAGTGATGGACCGATAAGAGTTGCTTTTAGATGGGAGTGACCATTACCATCTCCCCAAGTTTCGTTATGAAAATAATAATCTTTCTCAGGAATAATCTTTTCCATAAACTTTGGGAAATCTTTTTTTAATCCCGGTTCATACTCTATTGTTGATAATGCACCTGTAGAACCCTGAACAAATACAAGCACATTGCCATTTATCATTTTAGAATCTGAAACAAACTCTTTGATATCCTTTGTGATATCTATTATTTCATTTTTGCCTTTTGTGTTTATTAAGAGATGGTATGTTTTTATCATTACTGCTTCAAATCCTCATAGTTTTGAAAATTCATTGTATTTGCTTTTATTCCAA
>JAOZTV010000586.1 GCA_029939015.1 Candidatus Aminicenantota bacterium | reverse complement strand
ATCAGTATTTGAATAAATTTTCCCCCCATTGATGTTTTCCGGGAAAAATACTTCAAATTCATGCTCCCAATAATCTAAAACTGCTCTGGAAAGACAAGAAATTTGTTCTACTTCAGTACTAGTAAACTCTTTTTTATCCAATATATTTAACTTAGTTTTTGCTCTTGTCATTCTATTCTCCAATTCTTAATCTTTTTCTACTACATGCAGCCATGGTTCCCCGATAGATCTTTTTAGCTGGTTTGTTGTTAATTCTAAATATTTCAACATCTCATCCATTGACATTTGAGGTTCTATTGGAATAATTTGATTTATATATTGTAATTGATCATCTAAATGCTCAATTTGTTTGTCTGCTAAAAAACTTAGAAAATTTTTGTCAATTTTTAGAATTTCAATATCCTCATTTTCCATAACTAAATTATATTCTTTACCCATATTGTGAATCGTATTTAAAACAGTAAATATTGTTTTGTAGATTGTTCTTAATCCTTTAAAATTAGCATCAATGGGGATGATTTTTTTGTTTTTTTCACTGTAATTATGAAATATTGCTATAGGTATATCCCCCTTTTTTGTACTAAAATGATATATAAAATTTGACATATCATCAGATATTTTAATTATATCTTTGAAAATTGACAGATTTATCTTTTCACAATCTTTAAACCAGCTTTGTACCTGTTCTTCTAAAGTTTCAAACATATTTTTCTCCTTTATTATTAACTATTTGATTCTGTATCTCATTTGCCTTCCCTACCATATACAGCATAAAAAATTCAGGGTTTTTTATAAGCAGGTAATTTATAACCTCCATAGACTGGGTTTCTTTTACCTGTACCAGAATACTGCCATTTTTTTTGTCCTCATATATCAGATGAAGATGCAGACAAACTTTATTAAAAAAATCCATTCCCTGAAGAGTTTGGTTTTTTCTCTTTAAGCCTGATGTAATTATAAATTCTTTTCCAATATTTGCTTCAACCAAAGCCATATCTATTCCACCATGGTTCTTT
>JAOZTV010000054.1 GCA_029939015.1 Candidatus Aminicenantota bacterium | reverse complement strand
CACATCACCTTCAGAAGTAAATTTTATTGCATTACCTATAAGATTTATAATTATCTGCCTTATTCTCACAGGGTCACCCTTTAATATATTTGGCATATCCTCTGCAATTTCAAAAACAAGCTTTAAACCTTTGTTTTCAGCATTTACATTTAACATTTTTACAGTTGACTCTATTAAGTCTTTCAAATCAAAGTCAATATTTTCAAGTGTTAGTTGTTTTGCCTCAATTTTTGAAAAGTCAAGAATATCATTAATTATATGAAGTAGATTTGTACCTGCACTTTTTACAGTTTGAAGATAGTCTAATTGTTCAGCATTTAATTCAGTCAATAGTGTAAGCTCAGTCATTCCAAGAACTGCATTCATTGGAGTTCTTATCTCATGGCTCATTTTTGCAAGAAACTCACTCTTTGCACTATTTGCCCTATCTGCATCAGCCTTTGCCTTTTCTAACTCACTATTTTGCTTCTCAATTTTTTCATTTGCAATTAGAATTTTTTTCTGATTACTATCGCCAACCTTAGTTATTTTTATAGTCTGTCTTAATAGCTTTTTATAATTTTTTGTAAGCTGTTTAAACTCTTCAAATATATTATCATCTTCTTTTTCTGAATCAATCCTTTTTAATGCAGATTCAAGTACATTATATTCCCGATTATAAACAGAATCAACATTCTTATGCTGTGATTTATTCATTAGTCAATATAATATCATCAAGTATAATAGATTAACTCCAGTCCTTTAAGGTACTAATAAGGCTTATCATTTCTTTTACATCAATAGGCTTTTCAACAAATTTGTCAGCCATAGAATTCATATCTTTAGATGTATATTCAAGCTTACTATAGACTGATGTCATTAAAACAATAATTATTTTCTGTAAATCGGGATCTTGTTTAATCATCTTTGAAAGTTCAATTCCATGAATTCCGGGTATTAACATATCGCTTATCAATAAGTCGGGTTTTTCCTGTTTAACTAATTCAAAGGCCTTATCACCATCACCAGCACTAAAAACTTCAAAGCCTATGTTTTTCAAAATTTTTTCAAGCAAAATAACAACCTTAACATCATCATCTACTATAACAACTTTATTCCCCATTTTATCTCCTTCTTTTAGATTATAATCCAATATATCATATTGAAAAAAAAAAAAACAGTCCAAAATAGTTGTTTTTTTTTTTTTTTTATGATTTAATAACATAGGTATAGAATGAAAAAGCAAATATTATTTATCTTAATTGTATTATCTGTTATAACATCTTGCAAAAGTACTGGTTCTGACAGAATAAAAAAAGACATCATAGGGATAAATGAACAATTATATCAACTAGAGAAAAGCCAGATAACAACTGAAGAAAATTTAAAAAAATTATCCGTAAATGCCGAAATGGATAAAAAAAACAAATCTAAGATTGGCGAGAATAAAAAACAGGAAATATACGCCAAAGGATATAGATTGTTTCTCGAAGAAAATTATCCAAAAGCAATTCAGAGTCTAAAAAAAATAGTTGTCAAATATCAGGATGATAGAATAATTGACAATTCTCTTTTTTGGATGGCTGAATCCTACTTTAAACTTAACAAATTAAAGCAGGCATTAAATTACTATAAACTTATTTACAGGCATTTACCTTTTAGCGAGAAAGCTGATTATGCTCTCTTTAAAATTGGACATATATATTTTAAGCAAAAAGATTATTCTAAGTCAGATATTGCATTCCTAAGAATATTAAAAGAATATCCAGATTCCGAATTTAGAAAGTCATCTTTAAATTATAGAAAAAAAATCAAAAAAAATAGGAGAAGAAAATGAGAAAAGCAATAATAATTGCATTTATGCTAATTTTAACATTTTCATTAACAGGTCAGGAACAGAAACAAAAAGTAAAAGAAATGTATGAGAAAGCATACATATATAAGGAAAATTCCCTCTTAATATCAAGATCGGAATTTAATTGTTCTTTTTTTATTACAGATAAGATTGCCAAAGATATTGTTATAATAGGTGCAAAACAAAAATGGCTTGGAAAAGAATTTTATTCAGACGAAAATGAAATGTATATAAACAAAGGCTCAAAGGACGGCATAAAAGAGGGAGATGTTTTCTCGGTTATCCAAAGCGGTGGTAAGGTAAACCATCCCTTTAAGTCAGGCTCATTAGGAATCTATTATGGGAAAAAATCACTTGCAGAAGTAATTTGTGTTTATGAAGACAAAGCTACTATTGTATTAAAAGAGGGATGTCATCCGGTATATATTGGTGATTTCTTAGTAAAACATAAACAGGAAAAACCAATTTTCGAGAGAAGGATAGATTATAAAAACTGCAGATTAATCAAATCCGATATAAACGGCAGGGTTGTTTATCATAAAAAATCCGATAATATTGAAACTCGTACAATGTTTGGGGATGATTTTATGGTTGCAGTTGATATTGGAAATGCATTCTTAAAAAAAGGTGATTTCTTATTATTTTACAAAGAATTTGATAAAACACTACCTCCATTAATAATGGGAACAGGTATAGTTGTTTCAGCTCAAAAAACAAATTCAACTGTTAAATTATTAAAGATGTCAAACCCTGTTCATATTGGCGATAAAGTTACTCACCTTCCACTATTTAGAAAAGCAGTATTTGAAGGAAAAGAAAAACTCCCTGAAATAGGTACCAAACAAGGTGAAATTCAGCTAACAGCAGAAGATAAAGTTTTAGAATTAAGTATTTTTTATAACCTGAGTGAAAGTGCTGTTTCAGACCAAAATAAGACAGAAATTAATAAACTTATAGAGTTTATCAAAGACAAAAACCAGTATTCAATAGTATTAAAAGGATTTACCTGTAATATCGGAAGAGTAGAAAGCAATTTGAAATTAGCGAAAAATAGAGTTGAAGCTGTAAAAAAGCACCTAATTGAAACCCTTTCTATTAACCCATCACTCATTGAATCATATTTTTACGGTGAAAAGAGTTGTGAATTTGATAACTCTACAGAAGAATCCAGAAAGAAGAATAGAAGAGTAACAATAACAGTTATTGGGAGATAATCATCAGATATTTACCTTTTTTAATATTGTTTTTTGCAGTTAGTTTTAATATAACTGCAAAAGACGATCTTGTAAAACTTCAAAAGAAAGAGGCACTAAGAAGAAAAACATCGAAAAAAGCAGTTATAATAATAACTAATGAAAACATCATCAGACTCTCTCAAAAATCGTCTAAAAAAGTTTCTCATATTAAAACCACTAATTCTATAACACAATCAGTACAATTTTCTAAAAATAATTATAGTGAATCACCAAATAAAAACAATAACAAAGAATATTGGAAAAATCTTAAAACAGGTATAGTAAACAGCATTAGCTTCTATGAAGAAAAAGTAAAATCACTTACCAGCCAATTGAATAAATTATCATCAGATTACCTTAGAATAGACTATCCTCCATCACAACGACAAATCAAAATTGATATGGATAAAACCAGACAGGATCTTGCAAAGAGCAAACAACAGGTGCCCTATTATAAAAAAAAACTGGACGAACTATACGATAGGGCCAGAAGAGAAAGCATTCCGCCTGGTTGGTTGAGATAACGTAAAACGTTAAGGGAATAGGGATTAGGCAAGAAGGAATAGTCAAAATTTTATAAAACTTGAAACATTAAAAAGTAAGACTACGAAAACAATAAAATGAGGTTAAAGTGTATCCTATAATTGAGTGGAAAAATAATAAGGTTTATATGTTGGATCAGAGAATTTTACCAACAGAAGAGACAATAATTGAACATAATACGTATCAGGACGTTGCAGAGAGTATAAAAACTATGGTAATACGTGGAGCACCAGCTATAGGGGTTGCAGCCGCTATGGGGATTGCAATTGGAATAATCAAGGTCAAAAATGACTTGGAAAAAGAATATAAGACAATATATGAAACTCTGGCAGCAACAAGGCCAACAGCGGTAAATCTATTCTGGGCATTAAAACGAATGAATCTTGTTTTTAATAAGTATAAGGACAATATTGAAATATTAAAGAAAAAAATTGTTGAAGAGGCAATAATAATTGACAGAGAAGATGTAGAAATAAACAAAAATATTGGAAAAAACGGTCAGGTTCTTATAAAAAACAATTCAACTGTTCTTACTCATTGTAATGCTGGGGCATTAGCAACTGCTGGATATGGAACAGCACTTGGTGTTATCAGAGCAGCAATAGAAAACAATAAGAAAATCTCAGTAATTGCCGGAGAAACAAGACCATTTCTACAGGGAGCAAGACTTACAGTCTGGGAACTTCAAAAAGACAATATTGATGTTGCACTTGCAACTGATAATATGATAGGACATTTAATGTCAAAAAGGTTAATTGATTCTATTGTAGTAGGTGCTGATAGAATTGCAGGCAACGGAGATACAGCTAATAAAATCGGAACATACTCAATAGCAATATTAGCAAAACATCATAATATTCCATTCTATGTAGCAGCCCCAACTTCCACAATTGATATATCAATAAAAACCGGCTTAGAAATACCAATAGAAGAAAGAGACAAGAACGAAGTGATATTCTTTAGAGGTCAGAGAATTGCAAAAGAAGAAACAAAAGTTTTTAATCCAGCCTTCGATATAACACCTAACGATCTTATAACAGCAATTATTACAGAAAAAAAAGTGATTTACCCAAATTTCAAAGAAGAAATTAGCTCTTTATTTGTCAATAACACTCCCTGAGAGCCCCGTGAGCTATTTGGTTTAAAGGCAGGATTTTTTTAACTCCACCAAGTTTAATTGCTTCATTTGGCATCCCAAATACAACACAGGACTGCTCATCCTGAGCAATTGTAAATGCACCAGCCTCTTTCATCTCAAGCATTCCTTTAGCTCCATCATCGCCCATTCCTGTCATAATTACACCTACGGCATTTTGTCCTGCATATCTTGCCGCAGACCTGAAAAGTACATCAACCGAAGGTCTATGCCTGGAAACAAGAGGACCGGTTTTTACATCAACATAATATCTAGCGCCACTTCTTTTAAGTAGCATATGTTTATTACCTGGAGCAATAAGAGCTTGACCTGGTAAAATTGTATCATTATCAGAAGCTTCTTTTACTGTAATTTTACAAAGACTATTAATTCTATTTGCAAAGGCCTTTGTAAAATTTTCTGGCATATGCTGAACTATTACTATTCCTGGCGAATCTAAAGGCAATGCCTCAAGAAAGACCCTCAACGCTTCTGTTCCACCGGTTGAAGCTCCAACAACAAGGATTTTTTCAGTCGTTTTAATCATTGCCCCTGTTTTGGACTTTGGCATAATTGCATCAGCAGAAAGTTTTTTGCTAAATGATTTTCTTATTGAAGTAAGCTTTTGTACATTTACATGAGACGCTGCTTTTACAATATCGCAAATCATAATTTTTGATTCTTCAAAAAAGCTTTTTGTTCCAATTTTTGGTTTTTCAATTATTTCAACAGCACCATATTCTATAGCTTTTAGTGTTGTTTCAGCTCCTCTTTCAGCCAGACTTGAACAAATAACAACTGGCACAGGAGATTGAGTCATTATTTTTTTCAAAAAAGTTATCCCATCCATTCTTGGCATTTCTACATCTAATGTTATTACATCCGGAGTAATAGACTCAAGCTTCTCTGCAGCATTAAATGGATCATAAGCCGTACCTACAATTTCTATCTGTGGATCAGAAGAGAGTATTTTACTAAGAGTCTGCCTGACACTTGCCGAATCATCAACTATTAAAACTTTAATTTTCCCCATTTTACACTTTCCTATAAACAGTTGGTATAATTTGTTCAAAAGGTAGGTCCAAACCATTTAATGTCTCAGAATGTCCAATAAACAAATAACCACCGTCTTTCATTGAATTATATATTTTTAAAAGTATAGAGCGCTGAGTGTCTTTTTCAAAATAGATCTGAACGTTTCTGAAAAACACTATATCTATAGGCTCTCTCATACCATAATTACTATCTAGAAAATTTAACCGTCTGAATTTTATCAATGATCTTAGTTCAGGTATAATTCTGACTAACTTTTTTAAAGGATCTTTACTTTTTAAAATATATTTTTTTTTTGCATTTTCTGGAACTGGAAGTATTTTATTTTCATGATAAACAGCCCGTTTTGCAGAATCCAGAACTCTTGAAGATAAATCAGTAGCTAAGATAAGATATTGAAATTTGAGACCTGGCACCCTTTCTCTAAATTCATTTAAAACCATTGCAATAGTATATGGTTCTTCTCCTGTTGAACAGCCTGCACTCCAGATCATTAGTTTTTTGTTTACCCCAATTCCTTCACCGGTTATCATTCCCGGTAAAACAGATTTAACCAAAAAATCGAAATGTTCAGACTCTCTAAAAAAATCAGTTTTATTTGTGGTAACCATATCCAGCATGTGAATTAATTCGTCCTTCATGCCAGCTTCAGAAAACAAATAATCACAGTATCGGGCAAAATTTGGTAAAGATAATGTTTTTAGTCTTTTTCTTAATCGTGCCTCAAGCATATCCTTCTTGGATATAGGCATCTTAATACCATATTCGCCTTCAATGATTTTTTGTAATCTAAAAAAATCTTTATCGTTTAATTTTGCCTTATAAATTGTATTCGCATCTGTTAGATTAACCATTTAACCAACCTTCCCTGCTTCTTTTAATTTATCTAATTCAGCATTTATAATAATTTTTAGAATATCAAGAATAAGTGCAATCGAACCATCTCCAAGTATAGTTGCACCTGATATACCCTCAATATTCTTATATATCGAGCCTAATGATTTTATGACTGTCTGATGACCACCAATTACAGTATCAACAACAAAACCAATCCTCTCTCCATCAATATTAGTTATTACAACCTGTTCAAGTTCAGGAATATCATCAACCAGATTAAATATATCTCTTAAGTTAATATAGGGAATTAGTTCTCCTCTTCGCTTAACAAAATGTCTTCCATTTGCATTTGCAATTTCATTATGCTTTATTTCAATACACTCTTCAACAGTCGATAAGGGCAATACAAATCTTTCTTTGCCAATTGCTATAAGAAGACCATCAATTATTGCAAGAGTAAGTGGTATTTTAAGTTTAATTGTCGTTCCCTCACCCTGCTTGCTATCAACATCTATTAAGCCACGTAAAAGATCAATGTTTTTTTTTACAACATCCATACCAACACCCCTACCAGAGACATCAGTTACTTCCTGTGCTGTTGAAAAGCCAGGTTCAAATATTAGAGAACTTATCTCTTTATCCGACATTTTCCTGTCTGTTGGAGCAATACCTTTGCTTATTGCTTTTTTCTCAATTTTTTCAATATTTAAGCCGGCTCCATCATCTTTAATTTGAATAATTACATTTGCACCGGAATGATATGCAGATAAATGTATCGTTCCAAGTCTATTTTTACCTTTCTTAACTCTCTCATCAGGTTCTTCAATACCGTGATCAATACAATTCCTTATTATATGTGTCAATGGATCCCCAAGCTTTTCTATAACCGTCTTATCCAACTCAGTTTCTCCACCAACAGTTACCAATTCTATCTCTTTATTGAGATTGCCTGAAAGATCTCTTACTAAGCGTTTAAATCTTCCGAATGTAGAGCCAAAGGGCAACATTCTCATTTCCATAGTATTATCTCTTAATTCCCATATCAATCTTTCAATATCCTCTGATAGACCTATTAATTCAGTGTCATCTATACCGTTACTTATCTGAGCTAATCTTGCTTGAGCCGTAACCAACTCACCAACAAGATCTACAAGCTTATCAACCTTAACAGATGACACTCTAAGCGATGCAGCAACAGTTTTATCTGTCTTTTCCTTCCTTTCCTTCCTTACCTCTCTAATATGTTTTTGTTCCAATAAGGCAGAGTCGATCTTTTCAGGTTCAGCAAGTCCTTGCTCTACAAGAAGCTCTCCAAACCTTGGTTGTTTTGAAACCATATTTTGCATTTCATCTATAGAAAGATCTCCTTTCTCTACAAGTATATGCCCTAGTTTTTTATAGTCACCGTCGTCAGCTTCGCCATCATCTATTATATCTATTTGAAAGTCAGAGTCTTCATCAAGAAAAATAAATATATCTTTAATTGTATCAATATTATGCTCGGTAGTAAGGAGAATATCCCAATATATATAACAGTGATCAGCCTGTAAAGTATCTAAATTTGGGATTCCATTTACATGAGAAACAATACTGCTTTTTCCGAGCCCTCTTAACTCTGATATTAATTCAGCAGGATCAGTACCGCCCTGAAGTATCTTTTCTGATGGTTTAAATCTTATCCTGAATGTAGTGTCTATTTCTTCGTTTTTAACATCTTCATTTACAATATCTTCCTTTATTTTTTCCGGTTCAGCTACTGGTTTTTCATGGTCTTCCTGAGTATCTTCTGCAGATTCCTGAGAGCCAGTATTGCTTTCACTATAGTTTTTTAAATCAGACAAAATATTATTTTTTGTGCTTTCCTGATCAGCAGTTAATTCCGTTGATTCCACAATGTCACGAATAAAATCTTTTGCCTGTAAAGTATATCCAATCAACTCTTTTGTGACCTTTAGCGTACCCTCTCTAACAAGATCAAATACATTTTCAACCTCATGTGCAAATGCTGATACAGTCTCAAATCCAAACATTGCGCCAGAACCTTTTATCGTATGCAAGGCCCGAAATATACTACCTATCAAATCCTTATTTTCAGGTTCACCTTCCAAATCCATTAATGAATTTTCTAACTCAACTAATAGTTCATAAGTTTCCTCTTTAAATATCTCTCCAAATTCTTCCATTTCGTCAGACATTAGTCACCTCTTTTAACCAGAAACAATTTTCTTCAACTTCTTTAATACAACCTTTGTCCCTGAAAAAACCAAAATCTTCCAATATTGTTTTCAATGACTCCGGAAGTGGTTTTAGTATTTCGATTTTCTTTTTTTTTAAAAGAGCATATTTATGTACAGAACACAATAGTTGAACAAAAAACATATCTGTTTTTTTAAAATCATGAAATTCTATGACTATACTTTCTGCATCATCTATTGCATCAATCAGCAGATCTTTTATGTCTCTTATATTTTCTTTAAGTATTTTTCCGGAAAAAGTCAAAATCCCACCCTTTCCATCTTTTGTTATCTCTAAGTTATCCATGGACACATAACCTCCGAATATTTTCATAAAATATCATTACAGTATAAATATAGAATTAATAAAAAAAAAAGTCAACGATTATCAATGTTTTTTTTTATATTTCCATTTCCATCTATAAATAGACTGTCTTCATAGCTTGTCATTAAAAGGTTGTCTTCATAGTTAAATAAATCGGGTTTTATGTTTTTACCATTTAATTCATCAATAAGAAGTTCTGCAAAACTTACTCCTGATGCTATAGTTAGTTGAATTCCACCTGAAAATCTCGGATTTATTTCAAAAAAGCTTATTTTTTGATCTTTTATCTTTCCCTGAATATTGACTGCACCTTCTAATTTTAGAAGATGGCTTATTTTAGATATATATTCAGTAAGTTGTTTGTTTTTAAATGTTTTACCTCTATCAGAAACTCCAGCACGAACTACAAGCCTGTACCTGTGAACACATCTTAATAATTCACCTTTCTTTGAAAAAAAGGCATCTGTTGTAAACTCATCTCCGTCTAAAAATTCTGAAATCATCGGATCTTTAACTTTATTTATATAGAAGTCCAGTTCTGTTTTATTATTAATCTTGAGGGAATCAACACTACCTCTTCCTTTTCTCGGTTTAATAAAAAGTGGGTATTTAATTTTTTCAGGAAGATCGTTAATAATAAATGATTTAGGAAAAGGAAGCAGGTTTTTTTTGAAAAAATTATAAGTTGTTATCTTATCACTACAGATATTAATAGTTTCAGGTATGGAAATTGAGACAGAAACATCTTCTTTCTCGAACTTTTCTTTAATTTTTGACCACAATAATAATTCCTGATCTATAGTTGGAATTATCAATTTAACATTTTCTTTTTTTGCAATATCCAAAATCTTATCTGTATAATTTGCATCATTTACAAGAGGTACTTCAAAATATTTATCTGCAAAATATAATGCTGAAGAACACATATCGTAATCCACAGCAATAACATTTCCTCCAGTATTTTTCAATACTTCTTTAAAACTCTTTATCAATGCAACTCGTCTTGAGGCAGCTGTTATTATGACTGAAAAACTCATTATTTTATAAGTCCCATTTTTCTAAAAACATCAATGATTTTATAAACGCCTCTTCCATCGTTGAGTTGCCTACCTTTTTCCCCCATAGCAGTTCTTTCTTTTAAGGGTATATCTAAATAAGTTTTTAATTTTTCTTTATCAATCTCTTTAATACTTGAAATTTTCAATCCAAGACCTTTACTTTCTAAAGCATCTGCAATATATTCCTGTTCTTTATTATAGTAAAAATATAGAGCTGGTGTTCCTACAGATGCTGCTTCATAAGATGTAGTGCCTGCAGTAATAATTGCAATATCAGCCTCATATAAGGGTCTTGCTAGCGACTCTACATTACCTACAAATTTAATTTTTGGATATATCCTTTTTAAGATTTTTCTGGCTGATTTTTTAAGATAAAACCCACCAGTTAATTTTAAATTATAATTATATCGATATAAAAAATCAACTAAATCTCTTAATTGCCTATATTGTACTCCACCACCAAGAGAAACTAGTATATTTTTTACACTTTTCCTATATTTTTTTTTAACCTTATTAAAATGGATAAATTTATGATGTAGAATTGAGTATGAAACTCCAATTAAACTATTATCTATATTTTTTATATTTTCAAGTCTATCTATCGAACCATCAATTGTAATATCTGTATCAAGTTGACTTTGCCCCAAGTCAGTTATCTGTGCTGTTTTTATTTTTCTTTCTTTTGAAATTTTTAAGATATCCTCATCGTATTGTTCTATAGTCCTTATATCAAAAACAATTCCAGTTACCAAGCCCCAGTCAAGAGTTTTTAAGTCTGCGGTTAAAATATAATTAAAACCACTATCCTTAATAAAATTAACGGCAATTTTGTTTTTTTTTAATATAAAGACTATATCATTTTTTTTTTAATCAAGGACGCAAGATAAGCAGATCTTTTTATATGCCCAAAACCAATCTCCTCTGAAACCTGCGTCCTGAATAATATCATTTTCGTTTGTAGTTTCTAGTTTTTAAAACTAATAATTAAAAATTAAAAACTCATAATTAACCAAGTACTTCTTTAATTTTTCCTATTGCATAGTCAATATCTTTTTTTGTAATTACCAAAGGTGGGGCAAATCTGATAATCCAGTCATGTGTTTCCTTACATAGAAGCCCCTTTTCTTTTAAGGCTGTTGTATATTGCCTTGCTTTTCCAGCTGATTCATTTAAAACTATACCTATCAATAATCCCTTACCTCTGACAAGTTTAATCTTATCAGATTTTAGATTTCTTAATTGTTCCATAAAATAATTCCCGAGTTCATTGGATTTTTCAACAAGATTCTCATCAAGAAGCACATCAATTGCAGCAATTGCAACAGCACAACCAAGAGGATTGCCTCCAAAAGTCGAACCATGAGAACCCGGTTTAAATACACCGAGTACATCTTCGTTTGCAGCAACAGCACTAACAGGAAAAACTCCACCACCAAGTGCCTTACCCATGATTATTATATCAGGATCAATGTCTTCATACATAAATGCAAACATTTTACCGGTTCTTGCAAATCCTGTTTGAACTTCATCAACAGCCAATAAAAAATTATTATCTTTTGCCAATTTTGATAATCCTTTTAAGTAGCCATCATCAGGGACAACAACCCCGGCTTCACCCTGAATAGGTTCAACAAGAATACCAACAGTATTTTCATTTATAGCATTTTTAACAGCATCTAAATCATTATATGCAACAATTTTAAATCCAGGAGTAAACGGACCATAATTATCTTTTGCAACCGGGTCTGTAGAAAAAGACACAATAGTTGTAGTTCTTCCATGAAAGTTTTCATCGAATACAATAATCTCTGCTTGATCTTTTTTAACACCCTTCTTTAAATATCCCCATTTTCTCATTGTTTTAATTGCAGTTTCAACAGCCTCAGCTCCTGTATTCATAGGCAATATCATTTCTTTCTTGGTTAATTCTGACAGTTTTTTTGCAAAAACAGGCCATTTGTCATTAAAAAACGCTCTTGACGTAAGAGTAAGCACATCTGCCTGATCTTTTAAAGCTTGAATTATTTTTGGATGCCTATGTCCCTGATTTACAGCTGAATATGCACTTAACATATCAATAAACTTTTTACCTTCTGGATTTTCAACCCAGATACCTTCTGCCTTTGAAATAACTACTTCCAAAGGATGATAATTATGTGCACCAAATTTGTGTTCCATTTCCATTAATTGTTCTGATCCTAATTTACCCATCTTTCACCTCTTTTATTATTTAATTTATTAATAATACATTTTACCAATTTAAACAGACTCGTCAATAGTATATTGCATTATTTATACAGTTTAAGTAAAATCTAATAATATCATCTGAGCAACCATTATTTTTGGATTACCTATATATATATACAAGAATTACAACAAAAGTTTTGTTTAAACTTTTTAAACCATTGTTCCTGGTGGAGCATCAAAAGACCAGGCTTCTGGTGGGGCAGAAAACATTTCTTTTGCTTTGGACCAAGTGGCTTTAAAAAACTCTGAACCTCTGTATTTATTCAGATATTCCTCTGTTTCCCAGATACTATAGGAAAAAAAAATATTATGTTTATTTATCTCC
>JAOZTV010000318.1 GCA_029939015.1 Candidatus Aminicenantota bacterium | reverse complement strand
TGAATGCTCCAGCATTAAATTGGTTGTTTTTTATACCATCTTGCATATTAAAGCTTTGAAAAGAATGATTTGAAATATTGAATTTTGTTATACCTTTATTTGTACTTAGCCATAAGTTGTTTTTATTATCAGTCAAAATCCCATAGACTGTATTTGCTAAAAGACCTTCTTTTATTCCTAAATTACTAAATATTTTTTTATCCATATTAAATATATAAAGTCCATCACCATAAGTGCCAATATAAAGATTTCTTTTTTTATCGCCATTAATTGCTAAAATTTTATTATTTCCAATGCTATTAGGATCACTTGGAATGTTTTTATAAGTATTAATTTTTCCATTTTTATCAAAATATTTTAGACCACCACCTAATGTTCCAAACCATATTGTTTTTGAATTATCTTCATAAACTGTTTTAACAGATTTATTAAGTAAATATTCATTTTTATTAATGTTTTTTAAATATTGTTTTTGGGTATTTTTAGGATTATATTTTATAAGTCCGTTATTTGTGCCTATCCAGATTAATCCATTTGAGTCCTCATAAAGCGTATTAATACTTTTGCTTAATTTATCAAAGACCCAGTTATATTTTATAAATTCACCACCTATAGGGTTAAATTTTGTTAGTCCATGGTTAACAAAAGAAACCCACATATTTTTGCTTTTATCTATTAGAATTGAACTTACACTATTAATTGGAAAATAAGTGTTTGATGAGTTCTTTGTAATCTTATATAAATGATTTTTTTTAGAGTTTTTTTCAATCATGTTTAGACCTGCATTATTACCAATCCAGATTTTTTCTTTATCATCTTCAATAATACTTCGAATATTTTTAATATTTTTTAAATTTTGTTTGTCAAAGTTTTTATTGAACACACCAAATTGATTATTATTGAAATCGTAATTGTATAGTCCCTTTGACTCAGTACCAATCCAGACTATTCCTGATTTATCCAAAAACAGAGATAAAATAAAGGTGTCTTTACCAAGAGCAGTTTTGATATGGTCATTAGTTTTGTAATTTTTAAAGATGCCTGATGATGGATTTAAAACATTTATACCATCTTTGGTACCAATCCAAATATTACCATATTTATCTTCTAATAATTCACTAATATAATTATTACTTATTGAGTTAATATCAGATTCTTTATTTATAAATATTTTAAAATTATTATTATCTTTGTTCAATATGGCTAAGCCCTTGTTAGTACCAATCCAAATATTTGAATTTGAGTCTTCTAAAATGTGTTTAATACTATTGTTTTTAATGAAACTTATCTTAAATACAGAAAGTTTTTTAGTTTTTATGTCAAAAAAATTAATTCCTTTTGACGTGGCAATCCATATATTCCCTTTACTATCTGTATATAGTTCAGATATGTGATTATTGCTTAAATTATTTATAGGACTTTTAGTGTTAAAAATATTTTTTACTTTGTAGTTAGAATCTAATTGAACAATACCATTATTATCTGACCCCAACCATATATTACCTTCTTTATCTTCTGTAATTGCCATGATATCTTTATCCGAAAATTTAACACCTTTAACAATAATTTCTTTTTTTATTATTGTATAGTTTGTTAAATTGAGTTTGTAAAAACCATCATATAGGGTGCCAATTAGAATTGTATTATTTTTTGTTTTATATAAAGAGTCTATAAATATTAATGATGTTTTCTCATTTGAACCAATTTTAAGTTCTTTAAATTTATAACCATCATATCTAAAAAGCCCATACTCTGTTCCAATCCATAAAAATCCAATACTATCCTGAATGATTGAATCTATCCGAATTGTACCCAACTCATCTGCACCTGTAAAATGTTGAAATTTATGTAAATTAATACCTGTCAGTAGCGATGTTTTTACAAAAAAGAAAAAAACAAATAAAAAAATAAATTTGAAACGTTTTACAAACTGATTTGATAAATGCTTTCTCATAATGTTCTCCCTTTATTTATTATATCATAAAAAAAAACATACTTTTAAAACTCTAATTACACCATTAGAATACGCTATAATAAAAAAAAACCATATAGGTATAAAGCCTCATAATACAAAATAGGTATTTTACCTATATAATAAATAGGTTAATTATTGTATTATTTAAAATATAAAAAATTATTATAAAAGAGGAAATATGTTAAATAAAGCAATTTTAATTACTTTAGTTATTCTTTTATTATTGTCATGTTTAGGCTTTGGAAAAAAACAATATTCCAAAGCCATATATTCTTATTGGACATTCCTATGGTGGATTATTTGCCAGACTTTTTGCTGGTACTTATCCAAAATATACAGGTGGATTAATCCTTGTAGATGCAACACCTCTTGGATTGGAAGAGGCAATTCTTAATGTACTGGAAGGTAAAGAAAAAGAAGGGTTTGAAAAATTTATGAAGATGAGACCTCCAGCTATGACAAAAACACAGGAACTTGTTGCGAAGGTAAAATATCCTCAGATACCATTGATAGTTCTTAATGCAGGGAAATATAATTCACTGACAAGATATTCACAAAAAACCAGAAAAAAAACAAAGGCTGTAACACAAAAACTTGGAAGGGAAATGGCTGAGATAATTCCAGGAGGAAAGGGAATTATTGTTAAAGATGTAGGCCATGGAATCCATATCAAAAAACCTCAAATTGTAATTGATGCAATAAAAGAAGTTTATGATAAAATTAAAAAGTGAGTTAAGATGAAAATAAATAATCAAATAAGACTCATATTTATATGTTTGTTAATTATTATGAATGGGCTTTTTATATTTGCTGAAAGAGAAAAAAATAAATCAGAATTTCTTAAATTAAATGAGCCATACCTTGGTCAAAAACCTCCTGGACTAATACCTGAGATCTTTGCACCTGGAATTATTTTGACAATACATCAGGAGCATAGTTCACTTGCTTTTTCTCCTGATGGACAAAAATTATATTTTTATTCAAGAAGACCTCATAAAAAAGGGGGAAAATCTGAGAAATACCTTGATATCTGGATGGTTAGAAGGGTAAAATCTGGATGGTCTGAAGCTTTACTAATGCCATCTCCAATTAACTCAGAATTAAATGATGCCAGTCCATTTATAGGAACAGGTGGAACATTTTACCTTTCTCGTAAAATAGAAGATCTTCCTTATAATAATATCTTTCAATTCAAATTTAAAAATGGAAAATATTCAAAGGGAGAAAATATCAGTACCAATATTAATAAAAAAGATGCCAGAGAATCAAGCTTTACAATTGCTAAAGATGGCAGTTTTATAATCTTTACATCTGATAATAGGAAATTTGCAAAGGGAAAACGAATTTCCGGCGACCGGAACTTAATGGTCTCTTTTAAAGATAAGAATGGAGAATGGGGAAAGGCAATAAATACAGGAAAAATATTTAATAAAAAAAAAGCCAGGTTTCCAAGTTTATCACTTGACGGGAAATATCTTTTTTTTACAAGGTATGATAAAAAAGGGAATGAAGATTTTTATTGGGTGGATGTTAAAATAATTGAGAAACTAAAATAAAAGGAAGAGCTATGAAAAAAATATTTTTTATATTATTTATCTTAACCTATAGTCTTGGTTTTTAATCTTCTAATA
>JAOZTV010000585.1 GCA_029939015.1 Candidatus Aminicenantota bacterium | reverse complement strand
CATGATCACCCTAATAATCAGTATCTATTTGTTTTAACAGCTGTTGGACTAATAGGACTTGGTGCTTTTTTGTTTTTATTATATCTATTATATAAATCACAAATTGGAGCTTTTAGATATATATTATTATGTATATTTATTATTCTTATATTTGCTAATTATTTTTGGATCCCTGAAGCCTTACTAGCTTTTTGGCTTATTGTATCTATTAATAATAAACCTCTAAAAGATGATTATTTAAAAAAAAAAAACCATATAATAATTGTTTTTATAATTTTATTAATTTTTACTGCTTCAGAAATATATAATTTTACTTCACTTCATCCTAAAACCTGGGCAAAGGAAACTAATACAAGGTATGATTATGGATTCTGGTATGCAGAGAAAAATACAGATGGGAAAACCTATAGATGGACAAAAACGAAATCTGGCGTTTATATTTATCTTAAAGATGGCATTTCTCAAAACTTTAAAATACTCTGTGGTGCACCCCTTGGTCATCTTCCTGATAAAAAACAGGTTGTTAAAATCTATTGGAGGGGTAAGCTTTATGATGAGGTGGTCTTTGTTAAAAACCGTGAGTTTGTTTTTCAAATAAGAGATGATAAGTTTTCAGATGGATTTTTGGAATTTAGAATTGATCCGATTTTTAATTTAAAAAAAATGAATCTTTCACCGGAGACCAGGAATTTGGGAGTTCAAGTATTTGAAGGTAAATGAGTTAAAAAAATTTGTAGAGTTGTATTATAAAATAAGATGAATAAAGTAAATGTTTTAGGGATTTTGATTAATAATATTAGTCTAGAAAAAACATTGGATGAAATTGAAAAATTAATAAAACTAAAGAAGAAAAATTATACTATTTTTACTCCTAATGTAAATATGACTGTAAGGGCAATTAAAGATAAAAAACTAAAACAAGCCCTAATGGATGCTGATCTTTTAGTCCCTGATGGGATGCCACTTATATGGGCTTCAAAATTATTCAAAAGACCATTAAAAGAAAAAATAGAAGGCT
>JAOZTV010000317.1 GCA_029939015.1 Candidatus Aminicenantota bacterium | reverse complement strand
AAGGTATCCCTTGATTTTCTTCCTCCACTTTTTGTTGTCTTTGCAAGATTAGTTATATCTTCTATCTGTTTTATAATCTGGATATATATAAAAAAAACCAAAATCAAATATATGGGAGGAAAATGGTTATGGAATATGATTATTTTAAGTCTATTTGGTTCAGGTTTACATTATTCCCTACAAACTATAGGTCTCCAATATACTACAGCCTCAAATGCAAGTTTATACGCTATCACAGCTCCTCTTACAATCACTATAATAGCCATTTTTTTTCTAGGAGAAAAACTTAGTATTAAAAAATTCACAGGAATTTCTCTTGCCCTAATTGGAGTATTAACAGTAATTGGATTTGATACAATACTTGATTTTGACCTTACGGGACATCTACTCGGTGATTTACTCGTATTTGCAAGTATATCTATGTGGGGAATATTTACTGTTCTGGGCAAAAAGATGACAAAACAGATAGGAGCACTTGAGTTAACAATGATAATTACAGTCTTGGGTACTATTTATATGGCTCCCATAGGTATTTACGACCTATATAAAAGTACGGTAACTTTATCAGATGTTCCAACAAAAGCCTGGGTGGCTGTCTTATTCTTAGGAGTAACATGTTCCTTTCTTGCAACACTTCTATATTTCTTTGCCCTACAACATAGAGAATCGCAAAAGGTTGGTGTTTATCTCTATACAATTCCTCCAATGACACAAATATTTGCTGCAATTTTCCTTGGAGAAATTATTGGATTTTCACTAATAGCAGGTTCAATTGCTGTGCTTTTTGGAGTTTACTTAACTGAGAAAGGTTAATAAAGAGGCAGTAATGAAATACTGCCCCTAATATATTAAAAAGTATGATTTATTTTATATGTATAACCTGATTTATCTTTAATTGTCAGTGTAATAGTTGCCTTATTTGGTATAGTATTATTAAAAAGTGAATATTGTACAAAACCATAGAAGTTAAAATACCCGCTGGTTATAATTTCATCTGACATATCAACCACCTGATCTGCACAGGCATAATCTTCGTAATTAGATTTATTAATCATTAAACGTAATGTACCATCTTGATAAAAATCTATTTGCCAATCGTCAATTGTGCCAGACGTTTTAGCAGTATTTAAGAGTATCGCTTTGAATTCAATAGAAAGAGCCTCTGAAACGCCATCACTACAGGTTGATCTGGCAAATTTTTTTTCAGTAATCTGCACCTCAATATTACTATTATCAGATGTGTCGTCAGCTGGACAACCATAGGTAAACAATACTGCCATTACTACTAATAATGACAATATCACTTTTGAAAAATATTTGTTAAATATCATATCCACTCTTATTTAGGTAAAGATTGAATAACCTGTTTAATTATTGCAGCATCTTGAGAATTCGGGTCAATTTCCAAAAACTTTTTAAACATTTTAACAGCGTTTTTCATGTCTCCCTTATTCAAATAAGCATATCCATTCTGCTTATATGGAGGTCCCCAAGTCGGTTTGATTTTAATTGCCATTTCATAATATTTTATAGCTTCATCAGTTTTCATATTATTAAAATTTATTTCAGCAACATTATAGGCGAGAATTTCATCCTTTGGATTCATTTCAATTGAACGTTTAAAATAAATGCCTGCTGTCTTTAAATCATTTTTTTTCAAGAACATTCCACCTATAATACCAAGAGCCTGTGCTGCACTTGTTATATCTTTTTTCTCAACAGCAGTTTTAATACCTTTCTCATACATTGCAACTGCTTTTTTTATTTCACCTTTACCACTAAGGCAATCAGCAATTTTAAAAACCATCTGATATATTTCCGGTGCTTTATCTAATACTTCTTTATAGATAACTAAAGCATCATCATATTTTTTTTCTTTATATAACTTCTCAGCTTCTTTAAGTTTTGGACCTAAATTATCTTTTGCTACCATTTTTTCCGGCTTTTTTAAAATAACCTGTATAGTAGGGTTTTTTGATAATTGAAACACATTTATAAGTTTAGTTGACTGTACATAACCTTCAAGAGTAATATCAATTGTGAAGTTGCCTGATCCTAATCCAATAAACCCCCATTTTCCCTTTTTGTCAGATTTTGTTTTAAAAGTAGTTACCTTATCCTCATGAACCATTACTAATAAAGCACCTTCAAGGGGTTTTTTTTCTTCATCTATCACATAACCTCTAATCCTACCCTTGCCACGTCCAAATTTTTGTGGATATGCAATACTTACTATAAGTAGAACCGCTAATAAAAATATCATAATCTTTTTTGTATTCATCTTTTATCTCCTAATTATATATTATATCATATTATTAAATATTCAACACTAAATCACATTTTTAAACTTCAATTTTAATAAGCCTATAAATCCCCTTACCTGTTGTTTTATCTGTAATTTTAAGTTTTATTGTATATTTACCAGTTTTTAGTTCAATTAATTCATTAACCTCATAAGTATCAGGAAGTTTTTTTAATTCCTCGCCTGTTATTTTAATTTCAATATTTTTTTTTATTCTACTTACCTCTTCTTCCTTAGTAAAAACTATTGCCTCTACAATAAGAACACCGATATATTTTTCTTTACTCTTATGAAAAACAATAGCCTTATAGGGTATTTCTGCCTGAATATATTGTTTGCCGGAATCTGATTTTTCTATTTTCATCTTTCCGATTAAATTTTTATTCCAGGTATCATATTTAGGGTGTAGTATCATTTCTGCTTTAGAGATTTGCTGAAGATATGTATAACTTGAATATACAATTTTATAAGAGCCATCTCTATAATTATCAACAAAAATGATTGGAAACATTCCATAATACCAGATTTCTACAGGAGGTTCGTAAAAGGAATAACCAGTTGGAAATATATCCCTGCGTTCCGGAGGTCCGAATAATATATAAGTCCTTCCCCTATCTGTCAACCAGCCGTTCTTACCTGAACTGATAAATAAAGATGACGCTTCTTTAATTCTCTCATAATATGTATCCCTATACTCATTCTCTTCTGTATCAGGTGATGGGTCTCTTTTTTTCCAGAAATCTATTATAAAATCTTTTCTCTCTTTTTCACTTAGGTAAACAAAAATTTTTTTTTCTTTACCAGTAATAAGATATTGAACAGAAGTTAAAAACTCTCTATCTAATTGAGGGAGTGCATGTTTCGCTTTTTTATATTTACTTGTACAGGAAAAACTTAATAATACAAAGACAATTAGTAAAAGTCCACTAAAATATCTAATGTTTTTATTTTTTAACATTGCTTACCTCCTCTAATTTTTTTAAGGTTTTAATTATTTTGGGTTGTTTTGGCAATTTTTTTAAAGATTGTTTTAATGCATTTATTGCACCTTTTTTATCCCCAATACGAATATAAGATTCAGCCAACATATTCAAAACTTCAATATTTGTCCCATAATGCTTCAAATAATCTGAGAACAAACTAATTGCAATTTTATAATCTTTAAGAACAAATGATATTTTTGCAGATATTAGTAAAAATTTATTCCTATATTTTCCATTTAGAAATGGAGCAACAAGTGATTTTGTTTCCTTATATCTTTTTAGTTTAAGTAAATTATTTATATAGTCAATTTTATATTCTAATGAATCCGGAT
>JAOZTV010000316.1 GCA_029939015.1 Candidatus Aminicenantota bacterium | reverse complement strand
CATTGTTTCTTTTTGACCAAAATTCTAATATTATGTATAATCTATTGATATTATGAATAATAGAATAATTGGAATAGATGTTGCAAGGGCTTTAGCAGTTATTGGAATGATAATTGTTAATTTTAAGATTGCATTAGGGTCTGGTGGCAGTGAATCAATAAAGTTTTTTACTGGATTATTTGAAGGTAAAGCTGCTGCAATCTTTGTTGTTTTAGCTGGCATAGGTATTGCATTAATGTCAAACTCTGCTGTTAAAAACAATAATAATCAAAAAATCAAAAAGATTAAGTACAAATTATCAAAGAAGGCAATATTCCTTTTTATTATTGGACTTTCATATATCCCAATCTGGATAGCTGATATCCTTCATTTTTATGGGATATATATGTTAATAACCTTATTTCTGTTAAAAAGCAGCAAAAAGCTTATAATAAGTATTGCCCTTATATTAACTTTAATTTTCCCTTTATTGATGCTTGTTTTAAATTATGAAACCGGATGGGACTTTTCAACATTTACATATTTGGATTTCTGGTCAATAAACGGTTTTATAAGAAACTTGTTTTTTAATGGATTTCATCCTGTTATTCCATGGACAGCCTTTATGTTAATTGGCCTCTGGTTTGGAAAACAGGATTTAAATAATAATAAATTTATTAAAAAAACTATCTGGTTAAGTGCCGTATTGTTTATATTAGTTCAAACAATATCTAAAGTTTTAATTTATTTCCTGTCTGAAGGAAATCAGGCATTAGCGATTGAATTAAAACAAATACTTGGTTCAAGCCCAATGCCACCATTGCCGATTTATATGATTTCAAGTAGTAGTTTTGCAATATTCATTATTTCACTATGTATTTTAATAGCAAAAAAATTTAAAAAAAATATTATAATAACTGCTCTAAATAAAACAGGACAACTTGCCTTAACATTTTATGTTGCTCATGTAATTATTGGAATGGGAATTATTGAAATAATAAACCCCAAAAAAATGGGTCTCTATTCCATTGAGTTTTCCTTTCTATATGCTTTGATATTTAGTTTTATTTGTATTCTGTTTGCAATATTATGGACAAATTACAAAAAAACTGGTCCTTTAGAATGGATAATGCGTAAATTGACAGACTAAATACAGTTTAACCTAAATCGACATCTTACGATGAATAGGCAGAGAGGCAATGAGGCAAAGAGTTCAAACATAGACAATATTGGTATCTCTTAAGATTTTACTCATTGCCTCTCTGCCTCCTTGCCTATATAACAATGGTTCTGGTTACGGCCAAGATTAGGCTTATTCAAAAAGGATTTCTTTTAAAAAATCAGATGCCTTTTTACTCTTACTTTGACCAACCCAGAATAGTATTTTCTTTTTAAGTTTAATGTTTTTTTCATCCTTATAGATTTTTATTAACTCAGTAATTCCCTGTTCTCCTGTTTGAGAGATAGCAAATATTGTTTTTTCTTTTAACTTCACACCTTTGAGCTTTTTGTAAATGCTCATCAAGCTTTTTAAACCCTCTTTACCGTTTATTTGGCCGATCCAGAAAATTGCTTCTTTTGTAAGATCATAATGATTATTAGACAGTGATATTTGAGTAAGAAGAGGCAAAACTCTTTTATCATTTTGTTGACTGATGACGAATATAGCTTTCTTTTTTAATTTAATTGAATAATCACTATAGATCATTTTTTTTAATAAAGGGAAGGCTTTCTTATCATTCATATTCAATAATGCATCAAGAGCATAAAGTTTAATATTTTCTCTGGATTTTTCTTCACTACTTTGTTCAATGATTTTTTTATATCCAATCAGACCTCTCTTAATAAGATCCTCAGCTATTTCAATTTTTAATATTTTCCCATCGTCAATCCAATTACTTGACGGATAATCTTTGACTAAAAAATTAATTTTTTTGATAGCTAATTCAAGAGCTTCTACCTGTAATTCCCTGTCATCAATATTATTAATACTTTTTTTTAACGAATATGCCAACCAATATAAAGCATTGTCCTTAAGTATTTTAGTTTCATTATTAGCAATAACTTCTTCAAGTGATTTAATTGCAATATTCCATTCTTTTTTATATATCTTTTTCTTTGCTGTATTATATTTTTGCTTAACAAATTTAATATTAGTTGTTTCATCAGCATTTAAGTTTAAAGCTAATAGACAACAAATTATTAAGATTATTAATGCTTTTTTTTTGTAGGTCATATTGTCTCCCATGTAGATCTATTTTTTTTTAACAAATTCATTTTAAAAATCACATCACTTCCATCAAGTAAATTTTTTACATTATTAATTTTTTCGTCTCTTGTAGAGCTATTATTTATTAATTCCATTAAGATTAACTGTAGATCATCAATTAGTGATTTTAATTGTTTGTCTTTGTTTTTATTAGCAAGTCTTTTAAGTAAATAATTCTGTAATAATAATTTTTTTAATATTTCTTTATTTACTATTAGAAAATCCATATTTTCACTTGTAGCCTGGAAGTTTGAATATTCAGCAAATATTGGTTTTAGATCATCAATATGATTATTTACAGTAGTATAGAATCGGGAGTTTTTATTATCAGGAAAGGTCTTATTGTATTTGGGAAAGATTTGTATTTCCTGTGGTGAGAAAAATATTTTACCAAGAAATAATCCAAAAAGTATCAGGATAAGTGCAGCAGTTGGTAGTATTAATTTCCTATATTTAATTAGTAATAGATTAAAATTTCGTTTTTTGTTTTGAACAGATTTATCTAAAAAAGCCTTTTCTGATAAATTATTCCAATAATTATCCCAAAATTCTTCAGGCATTTCAGGTTTTTTTTTATTATTCATGATGCTTAATGTGTCTTTAAATTCACCATATTCTGTATTACAATTTTCACAATTTTTTATATGATTGTTAAAGTTTTTAAGTTTGTCTCCATGAATTTCTTCATAAAAAGCTTCACTGAATAAAAGTTTTACATCTTTGCAGTTTTCCATTTAACCCCCTATAAATACTTGATCTTTATAATAGCTTAGAAATTTTTGTAACTTTTTAACTGCTCTGAATTGAAGACTTTTTACTGTGCCTTCAGAAATGTTTAAATGTTCAGAACAACTTTTCAATTGCATACCCTGATAATTTCTTAAAACAAATACAGCTCTTTCTCTTGGAGAGAGCTTTTCTAAAGCTGTATTCAAATGTTCATGGATTTGTTCTCCCTCAACACTCTTTTCAGGAATTGATATAATATTAGGATTACTCACATTATCATTTATCCTTTCAATTTCTTTTTCATCAACAGTATTATCCTTAATCTTACTTGACCCAAGTCTCTTTTGTGATAAAAAAGTATTTACAGTAATTCTATATAACCATGAACTTAAAAGCGCATTACCTTTATACTTTTTTAGTGACCTGAAAAGTTTCAAAAAAACCTCCTGAGAAAGATCTTCTGCATCTTCCATAGAGCCTGTTAAGTCATATGCTAAATAAAATATTTTCTTTTTATTCAATTCAACAATTTGACGCAGAACTTTTTTGTCTCCACCAATAGCACGTTTTACAAGTTCAACATCATGACCAATACTGCCCTTCATTATAATAAGACTAGCATAATTCATTAAAGGTTTACAGAATAGT
>JAOZTV010000001.1 GCA_029939015.1 Candidatus Aminicenantota bacterium | reverse complement strand
AATCCAATAGATAAAATACCTTTTTTTATTCTCACAGTCACTTGTAATTCAGGTGGTGGACAACCTGTGTCAATGGAAAATATCAAAGCTGTATCAGAATTATGTAAAAAGAAGGGTGTAAAATTATTTATTGATGGTGCAAGATTTGCTGAAAATGCATATTTTATTAAAACCAGAGAAAATGGATATGAAAATAAAACAATAAAAGAAATTGTAAAAGAAATGTTTTCTTATGTTGATGGTATGACTATGAGTTCAAAAAAAGATGCTATTGTTAATATGGGTGGATTTATTGGATTAAGAGATGAAGAACTCTATAAAAAAGCAAGTGTTTTTAATATTGTATTTGAAGGATTTATAACATACGGTGGAATGAGTGGAAGAGATATGGGTGCATTGGCTCAGGGTCTTGATGAGGGTACTGAATTTGAATATCTTAATTCAAGAATTAGACAGGTTAAATATCTTGGAAATAAATTAATTGAATATGGCATCCCTGTATTAGAACCTATTGGTGGTCACGCAGTTTTTATTGATGCTAAGAAATTTTTCCCGAATATTCCACAGAGTGAGTTCATTGCTCAACTTCTTGGAGTTGAATTATATATTGAAGGTGGAGTCAGGGGAGTTGAAATAGGTACTCTTCTTGCAGATAGAGATCCTAAAACAAGGGAAAACAGATACCCTGAACTAGAATTATTAAGACTTGCAATTCCACGAAGAGTTTATTCAGATAACCATATGAACTATATTGCAGCATCATTAAAAAATGTTTATGAAAGAAGAGATGAAATAAGCAGAGGTTTGAAAATTATTGAAGAAGCACCAATAATGAGGCATTTTACAGTAAGACTTGAACGATTGGTTTAGTGAAGGCAAATAGGCAGAGAGGCAGAGAGTTAGACATAGACATATTGTATGTCTTTTAAGATTTTACTCTTTGCCTCTCTGCCTCCTTGCCTATTTGCCTTCATCACTTAACAAAACCAGCTTTATTGTCAGGCGAAATATGAGTAAAAATTCTTAAACGTAATCTATCAATCTTTCCAATACATCCTTTATATTTATTGATTTTTTATATGCTATTGAATTATCAGGAAGGTATGAAAGCTGATTTTTTACACTATCTGCAACTGCAATTATTGTTTTATGTTCTTTGAAGAATTGTAGTGTATCTGATTTATGTTTTAAATATTCAGGTGTCCAGAAACCAACAATTTCAAGATATGCAAAAGCACCTGAATAATGTTTAAAAACAAAATCAGGAAAAAAAACCCTTTGCCCATTATGGATTATTTCCGATTCTCGTTCTAATTTCCAGCCATTTCTGCTTTCTGTTCCCCATTTTTTATAAAATTGTTCTTCTATTATTGAATCAAAATCATTTGTAAGAGGTAAATGACTTCTAAGTTTGTCTTTATCTGAGAGTTCTAATATATTATCAAAACTCTTAAATTTACTCTTAATTAGAACACGCATTTTCCAGTTTTTTGAAGTTGTAAGAACAGGAAAAAAAGTAGCCATACTCACACCATATCTTTGTGTGTTTCTAAGAATACTCGCTGGACCATCAAAAAATATTTTATACTCTCCTTCACCAAGATATGTTATTTTATGAAGCAAATTTAACATTTTAGCGTATCTGACAATCCGCTTTAAATCATTTTTTATCCAGATAGTCATATTGCTAGCCCTGTATAATGTAGTCTGTATTTGAGCTATATTATATCTTGATAATAATGCTATTGCTGATGGATATTCTTCAATAGATTTTAAACGATGAAAATCAATGATATCCGAAAATAAGTTTTTTTCAATTATTTCCCATTTCATATTTAATTTTACTGATATTATTTGTTTAACCTTGTCTTCCTGATTATCAAAAAGTGACTCATTGTTTTTTACTATTGGATGGTATTCTGCTGCCAGTAAAAAAACTTTTTTTCTGAGTTTCTCAGATTTTCCACCTCTATCCCTGTCAAAAATAGAGACATCATCAAGCAGTTTACAAAAAGAATTTATTCTTTTCAGAGGACAATTTTCCTCATCTTTAAAGATATTTTTTACTTTTTTATGAAGAGATATTCTTGTCTGCCCAATGCCAGATTTATATATTTCTATGGCTTTTTTTGCATACTCAATATAATGATTATGTTCCTGTCTATTTAGCCTATCGGGAATAATAGCTCTGCCTTTATAGTTTGCGATGGAGTGTTCTTTTGTAAGCATCACTATTTCTCCTTTTTCGAGATTTTTTTACCTCACCTGTATCTGTGCAGACAATTTCATATAATTTCCCTCTTTTATTGCCAACTTTTCTTAAAATCCTGCCTAATCTTTGTTTTGCCTGTCTTGAAGAAGACTCTCCACCTAAGACAATGGCAATCTTAACTATAGGAATATCAACACCTTCATCAAGTACTTGATTTGCAATAATTGCAGGGTATGTGCCGTTTTCAAATCCTTTTAAAATATCCTGACGCTCTCTTTTTTTTGAATGACTTAGAAGACAGGGTATGAGAAATCTTATAGAAACATCTCTTGCCATAGCATTTGAACCTGCAAATATTAAAATTGGTTCTCCGAGATGAAGTCTGAACAGATCTTCAAGTACCCGAAATTTTTCTTCTGCTCTGTCTTCTATAGATTTTTTAAAATAAAATGCCTGCTGAGCTTTTCTTGCCTCTGGATCTTTGCCTGTCTCTTTTATCAAATCCATCCATGTATATTTTTTTTCAATACCTTTATCTTTGAGTTCCTGTATCTTATTTAACATATAGTTGCGTATTAGCAAACCTGCTGAATTATATGCAAACTGCTCATCTGAATTTAAAGCAACTGGTATTCTATATATATCATAATCTGCAAGAACCTTGCCTGCCAGTTCAGAAATTGGAATATCATAAACTATAGGACCAATTAAGTCAGGAAAATCCTTATGAAGCTCATCACTTCTTTCTGGTGTTGCTGTAAGACCTAATCTAAATGGAGCAGGACTCATCAAAGCTGCCTCTCTTCTACTCAAACCCGGTAAATGATGGCATTCATCAAAAATTATCAAACCAAATTTGTCTCCTAATTTATCCATATGTATATATGCACTATGGTAGGTAGTGCAGGAAATTGGACGAATATCAAATATATTATCACCAATTATTCCTGAATCGTATCCAAGTACCTCAGAAATTCTATTTTGCCATTGATACATAAGGTCTCTAACAGGTGCAACAATCAAGGTTGACACAGACAAAGCATTCATTATAGCCAGTGCAACAACAGTTTTTCCACTTCCTGTAGGCATGACAATTACTCCTTTTTTTGTTTTTAACCAGGTTGAAACAGCCTCTATTTGCTCGTCTCTAAGGTCAGGTAAATTAGTTCTACCCCAATTTATTACACACCATTTTGATACTGAACTATCAAATTCTATATTATTTTTTTTTAATTGACGAATTATATATCCATAATGACTGGCATCACATCTGAATTTATCAATTCTTTTATCATATATTAATTCAATCTTATCAAATATATTTTGTATTGAAGATATCGGTAATTCTAATAAGAGTGTTCCTTTATTATAAGATATGATGACTTTTTTTATATTTATTAACATCGTGTTAAATGGGGTGAGTGACGGGATTCGAACCCGCGACAGTCGGTGCCACAGACCGATACTCTACCACTGAGCTACACTCACCATAAAAGACTTCAATAAACAATTTATACGGCAAATTGTTTATTCAAGTTTAAGTTCTATTTTATATTATAAGGAGTTTTTTGTCAATATAAAAACTCTATAGTATCATTCTTTTTAAGTTGCATTTGTTTTGCTCTATTACCTTGAAGTTCAACTACATATTTTGCCGGTTTTTCTGAATAATATGTTTTGCAGGGTGAGCCTGTGCAAGGGGGTACATTATGATGGATATTAATTATTTCCTTATTTTTATTTAAAAAAATAATATCAAGATTAATAAGAGTGTTTTTCATCCAGAAGCCACGGGGTTCTTCATTTTTGAAAATAAAAAGCATACTATAATTTTTAGGTATATGCTTTCTATACATTAAACCTTTTAAAGTTAATTCTTCGGTATCTGCAATTTCAGCTAAAAATTTCTGTGATTTAATATATATTGAAATGAATTTTGATTTAGAAAGTAATAAGGGTGAAGTAATAATGATAATTAAAAGTAATATTTTTATCGAAAAGCTTCTCATGTATTTATATGTAAATTAGAATTAAAAAATCTCAAAAATAAGGATAATATTTTACTACTATCCCTATTTTTTAAAATACTATAATCTAGCTTTTGCCTGTTTGATAAGGCTGTCTAATTCAGCACCTGCTTTTTTTATTTCAGCAGTAAGAACAGCTCCACCATTATTGGCTTTTGAACCGCCACCTGATTTAAGAGTTTTAATTTTATTTTCAATTTTTTTCTTTTTCTTTAATTCATAAGCTGGAGGTGTCATATCTCTACCATATTCTCTTCTTAAATATCTTTTGAATTTCATTAATTCTCTTTCTGCATTCTTAATTGCAGTTTTATTTTTGCTTGAAGATGATTTGCTACTTTTGATTTTTTTATTATATGCAGCTATTTTTTTCTGCAAGTTGTATTTTTGATATACCATGTTTTTTGCAAGAAGGAGAGCATTCTTTTTATTTGCCTTATTGCTCTCTCTTCCATAAAGAAGTCCTGATTCGATATAATATTTAATAGCTTCTTTTAAATAAGTAGCTTTTTTGCTTCTGTATTTTTTTGCAAGCTCTGCATTACAATCAGCAATCTTTTTTGCATTTTTACCTTTTTTTTCTGTTTTATAGATCTTTTTATATTCAATAATTGCTTTTTTGAAATTAGCATTTTTAAATAAAGACTTTGAATAAATTAAATGAAGTGTTTTATCTGTCTTATTTGCACCTTTTAAAGATTTAAAAGTAGAAATTACTCCGCTAAAATCTTCATCAGAGTATAATCTCTTCATCTTTTGAGCTGGAGTTTCACTTGGTTTTGGAGGAGTTGATAATTTCTTTTTGATTTTTTTGCTTGAGTTATAATGTTTTTAGCATTGGCAGTTTTGGCAATTTTTATTGCCTTGTTTGCATAAGAAAGAGCTTTGTCTTTATTGAATAAGGAACCTTTAGATGCATAAGATCTTCCAAGGACATAAAATAAATTAGCCTTCATACTATCTTCAATACCACCAAGCTTTTCAGATTTTAAACCATTCTTTATTGCTTTTGATAGTTTTTTATCGTTAAAATAATTTATTGCTAACCAATAATATGCAAACTTTGTATATTTATTTGTTGTTGCAGGGTATTTTTTAACATAACCTTCAAACGCTTTGATTTTTTCGCCAACACTCTTTTTCATTAAGGCAATAGTATAATCAGAAGAAGGTGTACCACCAGCCTGTGATATTACTGGAATTGTTACAATTGAAATCATAACCATAATTAAAAACAATTTTTTCATTTTTTCTCCTTTTGTTGAGTTATTTACTCGACATTTTTTTAATTATATATTTTACACGAATTATGAGCTTATATCAACTATTGACAGCAAAGCTGATATTTTATAGAATATTTATAGATGATTTTTAAGAGAAAAAGATTGATTTATATTCTTACTGGCATAAGTATTTCAGCAAGTGTAGTTTTCATTATTTTTAATAATTATTATTTTATTTATACAATTAATGGCAAGTCTATGGAGCCTGAATTTAAAGAATTAGACAGGATTTTCATAAGAAAAACTAATGGAAATTACTCTTTCAATAGATTTGATATTATTATTTTTAATAAAAATTCAGATAATAAATCATTGTCGATAAAGAGAATAATAGGTACGCCTGAAGAGACTATTGAAATAAGACAAAATGTAATTTTCATTAATGGAAAAAAATTAAATGAACCATTTTTAAAGAAAATCGATAAAAGAGAAATTATAAAAGACCCAAAAAACCTTAATTTGATAAAAATACCAAAGAATAGTTTTTATTTAATTGGCGATAATAGAGAATTAAGTAAGGATTCCAGGAATTATGGTGTTATTGAAAAAGAAAGAATTATTGGAAAGGTATTATTTACATATTGGACTTATGGAGGTAATATAGAATGAAAAAATCTATGGCCTTTTTAATTCTTTCTACCTTTGTTTTTGCAATACTAATCGGTTCATTGATTCTTTCACTTCCTTTCTCAACAATTGAAGAAAAAATTAGTTTTCCTGATGCTTTTTTCACAGCTGCATCTGCTGTGACTGTAACCGGTTTAATAGTTAAGGACACAGAGAAAGACTTTACATTTATCGGGCAATTAACCATCTTAATACTATTACAACTCGGTGGACTTGGCTTTATGACCTTTTCAACTCTTTTAATTTTGCTTGCTGGAGGATCTATTTCAACATCAGACAAAACAATTATTGAAGGTGATTTTTTTTCTGGAAGGTATAAGAATGTAAAAAATCTGGTTAAAAAAATATTTATTTTTACCTTTGCGTTTGAATTTATTGGAGCCATCTTATTCTTTTTTCAATTTGATATTGAAAATACATCCGAACGTGTCTTTACTTCAATATTTCATTCAATATCTGCCTTTTGCAATGCAGGATTTTCTGTATTTAGCAATAATCTTGAAAATTATACAAATGATATTGGCGTTAATATAATTACATCAATTTTAATAATTGCAGGTGGAATTGGATTTATAGTATTAAATGAATTGTATTTATATATAAAAAGAGAAATAAAGTCTTTTACTAAGTTTTCACTTCATACAAAGATAGTCCTCATTAGCAGTTTGCTGTTTGTTGTTTTGGGAACAATGATAATTTTTCTTGAAGAAACCTTATCCGGTCATAATTCATTATCAATTGGTGCAACATTTTTAACGTCTTTATTTCAATCTATATCTACAAGGACAGCTGGTTTTAATACTATCAATCTTAATATATTATCAAGTGCTTCAATTTTTATTATGATGATATTAATGTTTATAGGAGCATCTCCAGGTTCAACTGGTGGCGGTGTCAAAACTTCTACTATAAGTGTTGGCTTAGCATATATAAAATCTCTTTTCTTACGTAAAGATAAGGTTACGATGTTTTATCGAAGTATTTCTACAAAAATCATAGAAAAATCCTTTTTGATAATTTTCCTGAGCTTTTTAATAGTTTCAGTTTTCTTCTTTATTCTCTCTTCTATTGAAACTAATAATCATGAAATTGAAATATATGATCTCTTATTTGAAACTGTATCAGCATTTGGAACTGTAGGTCTAAGTATGGGAGTAACAGCAAAATTGTCTATATTATCAAAATTTGTTCTTGCCTTATTGATGTTTATTGGTAGGGTAGGTCCAATAACCTTTATTATTGCAATGAGTAAAAGAGAGGATAAAGGGGTTTATGATTATCCTGAAGAGGATATAATGGTAGGCTAAAAGGAGAATGGAATGAAAAAAATAGCTTTAATCGGATTAAGCAGTTTTGGTATAAGTGTATTAAAGACGCTTTCAGAAGAAGGAATAGAAAGTATTGCCATCGATATAGATGAAAAGAAAATTTC
Organism: Candidatus Aminicenantota bacterium; assembly: GCA_029939015.1. Lineage (GTDB taxonomy): Bacteria > Acidobacteriota > Aminicenantia > UBA2199 > UBA2199 > JAOZTV01. The sequence goes on along the minus strand of JAOZTV010000001.1, from coordinate 31,901 downwards.
AGATATAAAAGAGTTTGTAACCTTACCTCTTGTGATGGATGCCACAAAAAAAGGAAATTTACAATCCGTTGAAATTGATAAGGTCGATACGGTAATAGTTTCAACAGGTCCCACTCTTGAATCGAGTATTCTAATTGTTAATATATTAAAAGAGATGGGTGTAAAGAACATTATTGCAAAGGCACTTTCTGAAGATCATGAACGAATACTTAAACTCGTTGGTGCAACAGAAATATCATATCCAGAGAGAGATGCCGGTATAAAAACAGCAAAAATGTTAAGTTTTACAAATCTAATTGATTATCTTCCATTTGATTCCGGTTACTCTATTCAGGAAATTGCATCTCCGGAAGTATTTTATGGAAAGAGTTTATCAGAATTAGAAATTAGAAAAAAATTTAATATTACAATAATAGCTATAAGGTCAATAATACCCGAAAGAATGATACCTAACCCAGGCGCAGATTTTATCATTAAGGAAAGTGATATACTTTTTGTATTTGGCTCAGACAAAGACATTGAAGATTTTCTTAAGAAAAATAATTAATATATAAAGGACTATAAGTGAAAAATATAAAATATAATAAAGATGAAATAAATAATTGTATTAATATACTTACTCATCTTGTAAATAAAAGTGAAGATTTTATTTCCTTGTCAATTGAACAGCAAATTGAATTGAAGAAAGCAGCAGGACGCCTTTCAAGACCAGATAAGGAATTAATTAACGAACGTAATAAGGCAAGAAGAAAGGTACGTAAACAGAGAATTACATTTTCAGAACGAAAGGCAAGGGCAGCAACAGGAATTCGTCAGGCAAGGGAAGATGCTGTCTTTACCTTTCCAAAACAATTAGCTGAAAGCTCTGAACAAACAAAACTGGAAGAATTACATTCACCCAGAAATTGTTATGTCTGTAAGGCAGAATTTACCCAACTGCATTTTTTTTATGATTCAATGTGTCCTAAATGTGCAGATTTCAATTATAATAAAAGGTATCAAACTGCCGATTTAACCGGTCAGGTTGCATTAATTACAGGCTCAAGGCTAAAGATAGGTTATCAGTCAACCTTAATGATGTTAAGGGCAGGGGCTATAGTTATTGCAACTACACGTTTTCCTGCTGATTCAGCAATCAGATATGCTAAAGAGAAAGATTTTAAAGAATGGGAAAATAGACTACATATATACGGACTTGATTTAAGACATACTCCAAGTGTTGAAATTTTTTGTGATAATATTGAACAAAATTTTGACAGATTGGATATCTTAATAAATAATGCAGCTCAAACCGTACGTCGTCCACCGGGATTCTATACTCATTTAATGGAAAATGAAACAAAAGAGATAGAAGAGCATTCAGAGGATGTACAAAAATTAATGAAAAATTATAATAATTGTGTAAATAAAATTAATTCATTAATTGCCCCTGCACAGGACGCAAGTCTTCCAGTTTCATGGCATGGAAAACTTCCAGGAATTGGACTAAGAGAATCTGCAAAATTATCTCAAATTCCTTATGCCTATGATAATGCCTTATCAACTGCAAAAGTATTTCCAAAGGGTAAATTAGATGCCGATTTACAACAGGTTGATTTGAGAACAACCAATAGCTGGAGACTTAAATTAGGAGAGATACAAACTGCTGAAATGCTTGAAATACAGCTCGTTAATGCCGTTGCTCCATTTGTTTTATGTAATAAACTTGCACCTTTAATGAAAAAGGATAATACATGGCAGAAACATATTGTTAATGTTTCGGCAATGGAAGGTAAATTTAAAAGATTTAAAAAAAGCGAAAGACACCCACATACAAATATGGCTAAGGCAGCTCTTAATATGTTGACACATACTTCGGCAAGAGAGTTTGCAGATTATGGGATTTATATGAATGCAATAGACACAGGCTGGGTAACAGATGAAGACCCTGTACAATTATCAAAATTCAAAGAAGATGTTCACGATTTTCAACCACCATTAGATATAGTTGATGGAGCCGCAAGGGTATGTGACCCATTTTTTGATGGAATAAATACAAAAAAACACTGGTGTGGAAAATTTCTCAAAGATTATTTTCCAATTGACTGGTAAAGAAGAATTATCTTTTTGAAATAAAACCTAAGTATTAAATTTAACTATTTAATGGTATAATTAAATGCTTAAATAGGAGTACTTATGCTAGAACGAAGAGTAAAAATTCATGACAATAATCAAATTGAAATAAAATACGGATATAAAATTAGTAAGCATAAGAAAAAAACGCAATACAATATAGAAAGTTATTTCTTTATTCCAGAAAGTCTTGGCATTAATAGACAAACATATACAAAAGAAATTTTTTATAAAGATATTCAGGGACATTTGCGATTAAAAACCCCAACTTTTTTATTGGACCAGATTATAGACGGAGATGATTCGCCTATATATCATTTAAAAGAGAGTATAGCTGAGCTTGTAAAAAAAAATGATCGGGAGACAAAAGAAAGTTTTGAATATAATATTAAAACAATATGCAGTATTATAAAAAGCTCTTTAAGGGATAATATTAAGTTTTTAAAAAGGAATAGGAAAAAAGATATTAATATTTTGATTGACGATTTTATAAATAATATTGACAATATTTTATTACAGTTTAGAAAATTATTAAATTTAATTAATCGTCCAACTATAAGTGAAAAATCAATTACAATTTATAAATTAGGTGATGAATTTATAAGTCATAATATTGAATATTATTGCATTAAGGTTTTAAAAATTCTTGAGAGTTTAGGAAATGATAGAATTAAAATTGCAGATAACAGACTTAAGGAATTAATTCAGGATGAATTAAACTATAGAATAAAAAATAATTTCCATCCAATGCCTGGTAAAGAAAAAGACAATGAAGCACTTGTATTTAAGAGAGGTGTTCTAAAAAAATATATAAGCAGTGCCCTGTTTTTAGACACAAACTGGAAGCCTGAAGGAAAAATACTTGAGCAGCTACTTATAGGATTTGCAGCAGGTCTTTCAATGGTTTTTGCAACTTTAATTGCTTTTTATGCCCAGGAAAAATATGGAAATCTAACTCTTCCTTTTTTTTCATTTCTTGTTGTTGGGTATATTTTTAAAGATAGGATTAAAGAGCTTACCCGTTTATATTTAGTAGGCAAGATCATGAAATTTAGTTTTGATCATAATGTAGGCATATTCAGTGATAAAAATGAGAAAATTGGAAAATATAGAGATGGAGTTAATTTTATAAAGGAAATCAGTTTACCATTTGAAATTAAACAAATGAGGAAAAAAGAATTCATTACTCAGGTTGATAATAAATGGATGGGGGAAAAAGTTATTTTATATAGAAAACAGGTTATTCTTTTCTCAAAAAAACTAAAAAAAGTATTTAACAATAGCCATATAGAAGGTATTAATGATATTGTAAGATTTAATATTAGTAGATTTCTTAATAAAATGGATAATCCCTATAAAAAAATATATTTAATAGATGATAAAAAAAGAAAAGAAATTAATGCCGACAGGGTTTATCACATAAATATGATTACAAAAATCACAAAAAATGAAAAATTTTTCTATAATAGATACAGGATTGTCCTTACAAGTAAGGGTATTAAAAGAATTGAAAAAATAGAATAATAAAGATCTATTAGAATTCCTTATGTTCAGTCCGTCTTATTATTTCATTCTGAAGGTCTTCTCCCAGATCTTTGAAATAATCACTATAACCAGCTACTCTCACTATTAGTTCAGGATATTTTTTAGGCTCCTTCTGTGCTTTTCTAAGCAGATCTGCAGTTACAACATTGAACTGTATGTGATGACCATCAAGTCTAAAATAAGACCTTACAAGATGAGCAAGTTTGCTAATTGATTCTTCATCATCAAAAAATTCAGGTGCAAATTTCTGGTTAAGAAGTGTTCCTCCTGTTCTTATATGGTCAAGCTTTGCAGCACTTTTAATAACTGCTGTAGGTCCATTCCTGTCACTACCTTGTACTGGAGAAATACCTTCTGAGATAGGTTCCCGAGCTCTCTTACCATCAGGCAGAGCACCAAGCACAGAACCAAAATAGACATGAACAGTAGTTGGAAGTAGATTTATTCTATGATAACCTCCTCTGAAATTTGGTCTGCCATCAACAGCTTTAAAAAAAAGCTCAAATACTCTCTTACTTATCTGGTCAACATAATCATCATCATTTCCATATTTGGGGCTATCTTCTTTAAATAAGGCATGTATATCGTTGAATCCATCAAAATTACTGTCCAATACTTTAAGAAGTTTGTCCATGGAAAGGGTTTTATCTTCAAATATATTTTTTTTGATTGAAGCAAGAGAATCTGAAATTGTTCCCATACCTACACCCTGTATATAAGACGTATTATATCTTGCCCCACCTGCATTATAATCTTTCCCGTTTTTTATACAGTCATCGATAAGCAGGGAAAGAAAAGGAGCCGGCATGAGTCTTGAATAGAAACTTTCTATCATGTTATTGCCACGGATCTTTAAATCAATAAAATAATTTAATTGTTTTTCGAATGCTTTCATTAAGTCTTCAAAATCATTGAATTCAGTTGCTTGGCCTGTTTTAAGTCCTATAATCTCACCATTTTGTGGATCTGTCCCATTATGAAGTGTTATCTCAAGAACTTTGGTAAGATTAAAATAACCTGTTAGAAAATAAGCCTCTCTGCCAAAGGCACCTGTCTCAACACATCCACTAGCACCGCCTTCTCTTGCATCTTCAATAGTTTTTCCCTGTCTGATCATTTGTTGTATTATTGTATCAGTATTAAAAATTGATGGTTGACCATAACCTCTTTTAACCACCTTTAGAGCTGTTTTGATAAATCTGTCCGGATTTTTTTTACTGAGTTGGACCATAGAACTGGGTTGTAGCAGTTTCATCTCTTCAATAATATCCAGAATAATATAAGAAAGTTCGTTTACAGCATCACTACCATCTTTGTTAAGCCCTCCTAAATTAATCAAACAAAAGTCAGTATAAGTACTACTTTCCTTTGCGGTAATACCAACCTTTGGAGGTGCAGGGTGATTATTGAATTTGATCCAGAATGCTTTTAATAATTCTCTTGCTTTTTTTTCTGTCAGTGTTCCCTCTTCAATTTCTTTTTTATAAAATGGATAAAGGTGCTGATCAAGTCTCCCGGGATTAAATGAATCCCAAGTATTATATTCTGTTATTACTCCAAGATGAATGAACCAGTAAGTCTGGAGTGCTTCCCAGAATGTTTCAGGTGGAGACTCAGGCACTTTATTGCATATTTTTGCCATCATTTCAAATTCAAGCTTACGCTCATTGTTTTTTTCAGTTTTTGCTAGGTTGGCAAGTTCTTTTGAATATCTTTTTGCATAATTGATCATACCATCTGCTGCATAATTCATAGCTATCAACTCTTCACGTTTATCAAATGCTGAATCATCATTTAAAAAATTAAGTTTTTCAATTTCTTCTTTGATCTCATGTTTAAGATCTTTAAAACCTTTTTTATAGATCTTATCACCGCAGACAGTATGGCCAGGAGCTCTCTGTTCCTGAAATTCAGTATAAACACCTGCTTTATAAGCTTTTTTCCAGTTTTCATCCAATGCATCAAATATCTTATCTCTAAGACTTCTTCCTTTCCAGAAGGGGATCATTTCTTTTTTATAAACTTCTTTAACATAATCATCAACTTTATATGAAACTTTTTCTCTTGTATCGAGCATTTTTAGATCTTCAATAGTATGAGAACATATTTCAGGATATGTAGGAGTAGCTTTGGGAACAGGCCCCCTCTCACCAACTATCAACTCTCCGTCATCAATAAAAAGTGTTTTATTATCCATCAGATATTTAAAAGCAAGACCCCTCTGTACTGGTATTGATGATTTTAATGCTTCTTTTGTTTTATAGAATTTTGTAAGTAATTCTGCCCTTTCAGAAGATATAGTTGCAATTGCATCTATACTTTTTTTTCTCAGTTGTTTTATTCTATTTTCCATTTTATCCACCTATAAAAGTTTTTAATCCATACTCTTCAAATATTGAACAAACCCGTTCAATTTCTTTTTTTTCAGGAGTTTTCAAGTCTCCCATTTCCCATTCTTTGTTTAATTTTTTATACTTATGACCTGCAAGAGGGTGATAAGGTAATACAGAAATCCTTTGAATGTTTTTTCTGTTTTTAATAAATAATCCGATACTTCGAATATTTTCTGTATCATTTGTAATGCCAGGTATCATTGGAAATCTTACCCATACTTTTTTGTCAATCGTCGTTAAATATTCAAAGTTTTCATGTATTTCACTGTTGGAAACACCTGTGTATTTAATATGTTTCTTATTATTCATTATTTTTAGATCATATAAAAACAAATCAACAAACTTAGCTACATCTTTAAAAACTGCTGTAGTAGAAAATCCAGTTGTATCTAATACTGTATGAATATTTCGTGTTGTTAATGCTCTCAATAAGTCTATAAGAAATTCTTTTTGTACAAGAGGTTCTCCGCCTGAAATAGTTACGCCTCCACCAGATTCATCATAAAAGATACTATCTTTCTCAACTTTTTTAATCAATTCGGCAATAGATATGAAGTCATTTTCATCACTGGAAAGAAGATTGCATTTGCTCTCTGGATTATGACACCATAAACAGTTTAATGGGCATCCACTAAAAAAAATTGTTGTACGAATCCCAGGCCCATCATGTACAGCAAATTTTTTTATACTAAAAACATTCCCTTTTATACTCTTTTTGTTCATTTTATTTATTCCATGTAATTGATATCAGAAATATTATTCTATGTCAATAAAATATATCATTAATAATTACATTAAATATGTATAAGCTTTGCTGATATATTTCTCTTATTTAAAATACCTGAGTTAATTAATTCTTTTGAAGTCAAATGTGCTTTTATTATACCTTTGAAAGTTCCTCTTAATTTTTTTCTTGATAGAAGACTCATCTCTTTTATATTCAATGTTTGAAATTCTTTTATGTATAATTCTCTCATAGTTTTTCCAAGTTCTCTAATTGTTTTTTCTTTAATGGTAATTTCATAAATAGAGTAGAAAGGAGGTAACATGAACCATTGTCTGTATTTTAATTCTCTACTTAAATATTCTTCTTCTTCATTTATTAATTTGAATACATAATGAAAATGATATACTGAAAATATATCGATATTACCTTCTGGTTTAATGATATTTTTTATTTCTGATAATATTGAAAAAATATTCTCTGCTGTTTTATATGAATCCATGTCAAATACAGATTCTGGTTTATAGTATATTACTGCATCAAATATGTCATTAAAATAAGGTCCGATTATAAATGGAGTTGATATGATGATTTTGCTTGTTTTAATGTTTTCTTCTAATGCTTTTATGTCTTTTGTATCCTCAGCTGAAATATTTAGTATTCCAGTATCTGTTACATTATCTTTAAGAACCTTTTGTATAGAGTCCATACTAACATCTTTTAAGATTTCAAGAGGTTTATTACAAACTGAACAGTTGGTTAGGATATTATGATTACAATGAGGACATTTTGTAGAAAGTTTTCCTGTTATTTGTATATATTTATTACAATTATTACATTTAATTGCTTTTTTGCATTTTTCACAATAAAGAATACTTTTTGATTGTTTTTTATTTAATAGAATTAATGTTTTTTTATTATCTGAAAAATAAATTTTAGTTAATTGTATTATATCTGAAAATAAGTCTTTTTTCTTTTTTTTAACTCGAATGACATTTATTTTAGCTTTATTTTTTATAATACTCAAACTGTTTTGACTATTTTTATAATCTTTTATTTCAATTGATGGAGTACCTATATAAACTGGACATTTATTAGCTTCTGCTTTTTTTAAAGCAAGAATTTTATAGTCTTTTTCTCCGTTAAATACGCCTCTATTTGAGTAAATTGTATTTCCTTTCTCATAAATTATACAAGCTAAATTATTTATTTGGAGAAAGAGTGCAGATAAACCACCTATTAAAACTCCTGTGCCTCCGTTATAATATTTTTCATATATATTATCTTTAATAGCTTTTTTCTGAGTTGAATTATATATGTCAATATCTGGAATTATTTTCTTAAAATATTCAATTGATAGTTTGTCTGGAACAATTATTAAAACAGTTCTTTTTTCTTTTAATATTTTATCTATTATACTATTATATTCATTAAATCTATTCTTGCCATTTAAGAAATGTTCTTTGAAATCAAGTTTATTATTATTGATTTCTTTATAAACAATTTCCTTTTTATAATGAAGTATAATAGGGGACAGCTTTGACTTATGTAATAGTTCTTTTGTTGAAAATTTTGATAAACTTTTTAATTTGTCTTCAATATTAATATATATATCTTTAATAGCTTTTTGTCCTGGCAAGAGGCAATAGTCTAATAATGTACCAGATGACATTAGATATAATTCTGATATTTTTTTTATAAAAGATAAAGTTTCTTTATTTGGTTTCCAATTGCTTTGAATTATACCGATGATATTTCTTGTCCTGCCTGTATAATCTGATTCTAAGGACATAACCCATCCTGTACGTATAAGGTTGCCAACAGGGACAATCACTCTTAAACCAATGTATAAATCTTTTGTTTCCCCCTTATATTCATAAGTTAAAGTTTCATAAATATTTAAGGATAATGCTATACTGACTTTCATAAATAATTAATTATTGTTTTTTAAAATACTGAGAACTTTTTCCATATCAGACCAGACTGCCCATTTAGCCTTGGATTTTGCTTCGTTAGAATTTTGATGCAGTATATATGAAGGGTGAAATGTTGGAATGACAGGGATATTATTATATTCAAATCTCGTTCCACGAACCTTTGTAATATATAATTCTTTGCCCATTAAATGATTGATGGCAGTTTTTCCAAGGCAGACAATTATTTTAGGTTTTAGAAAATCAATTTGTCTCCTTAAAAATGAAAAACAGGCTTTAGCTTCAGTTTTATTTGGTGTTCTATTATTTGGAGGTCTGCATTTTACAATATTTGCAATATATATATTATTACGACTATATCCCATTTTACCAATAATTTTATCAAGTAATAAGCCTGCATCTCCAACAAATGGTCTGCCGGATTTATCCTCTTGTTCACCTGGACCCTCTCCAATAAAAAGAATTTCAGGCTTAGAAAAACCTTCTCCAGGGACATAGTTTGTCTTAGATTTATGTAAATCACATAAATTACATTTAGAAATATCTGAATTTATTATATCAATAGATTCTGTGAAAGTTTGTGATATTTGTTTTGGGGGTGCTTTATGATTATGTGTTATGGGTTTTACCGTTTGTCGTAATGGTTTGGTATTTGTATCTCTTTTTTTATTTAGAAACGCTTTGTCAATTTCTACAAATTCCGCACCAATTTCTTTGTAAAATTTAAGAAGTTCCTGTACCGGGTTTTGTAGATTTCTTTGATTCATTATTAATTATTCCAATTTTTTGTTATTTCTAATAGTTCATTGCTAATAAATTGTGTTCTGTTTTTAAAGGCAGAAAAAATTGTATCAAGTTTTTCAAATGATTTGTCTAAATCATCATTGATAATTATATAATCATAAATTTGGAATTCTTCTAACTCGGATAATGCAATTTTTAATCTTGTTTTAATGTCGTTATCATTTCTTTTTTCTCTATTTATCAATCTTTTTTCTAATTCAGACAATGATGGTGGAGAAATAAGTATAAGTACAGCTTCATTAAATTTTTCTTTTATTTTCTTTGCTCCCTGGATGTCAATATCCAGAATAAGAATGTCACCCTTGTCTGATTTATTTTTAATTTCTTCCCAACTGGTACCATAATAATTAAGATAGACCTTTGCCCATTCCGCAAACTCATTTTGTTCTATCATTGTTTCAAAAGTGTTTTTAGAAACAAAATGATAGTCAATACCATTCTCTTCTTTACCTCTGATTGCTCTTGTTGTATGTGATATAGAAAAATTTAATTTGTATTTATTAAATAATTTTTCAATTAGACTTGATTTTCCACTACCTGATGGACCTGAAATAACAATTATGTTTTTTTTATTCATTATTTGTTCTCTTCGTATCTTGCCTGTATAACTATAGCTGAAATTGCAGATAGGACAATAAAGCCTGAGCTAAGTACAATTACTGCCCTTAATTTTTTACCCATTGTAGAGTCAATTAGCATACCTTCGTCATTCTTTTTTCTTATAAATCTTTTTATGGGTGCTGAATTAGGCTGTACAATAGCTGTGACGTCTTTTTTTGTTACAGAGTTACCAAATCCAATATTTAATATAGGTTTATTCAATATTCTGTACCTGCTGTTTGATTTTTTCAATTTCTCGTCTAATTATTAATACATTATTATGTATATCCATTGAGCCGGTTTTTGCTGAAATTGTATGCGTTTCTCTTTGCATCTCTTGGGCTAAAAAATCAGATTCTCTACCTTTGGCTTTAATGTTTTTATTTATGATTAGTTCTTTTAGTCTAATGCTATGTGTTCTTATTCTTTGAATTTCTTCTTTAATACAGATTCTATCTGCTGCGATTGCTGCTTCCTGCGTAACCCTTCTCTCGTCAATTTCAGTGTCTGATAAAAATCTCTTGATTTTTTCCTTATATTTGTTAAAAAAATTTGCCTCTATTTCATCTTGAATTGATTCAATTATACTTATATTGGTTATTATGATATCAATACTATTTAATAAGTCAGTTTGAATAAAAAGTCCTTCCTCTTCTCTGCTTTTTATAAGCCCTGACAGGACTGTATTAATAGAATTAGATATTGCATCCTTTTTTTCAATTGAAAATTCATCATACTTTTGGTCAAGATAAAATATTGAAGGTATTTTAAGAAAAGATTCAAGTGAGAGCGTAAGGCTCTCTTTATATTTTTTTTTGAACCTCAATACCTTATTTAAAATTTCTTCGAGTAGATAATCGTTGAATTGAACATCCCAGTTTTTTGGGTCTGATTCAAAGAGATCAAAAACAATTTCAATTTTACCGCGAATAATATTGTTCTTGATAATTTTTCTAATTATCTTATCTGTTATTGGAGTTACACCAGTTCCCTTTATTGAAATATCAAGAAACCTGTGATTGAGTGATTTAATAATAATGTTTAAAGAAATATTATCAAATTCAAATCTGCCCTGGGAAAATCCTGTCATACTTTTCATGATTACATTATAATATTCATATCTGGAAATTGCAAATTATATAAGGAATAATAAATTGAACGTTTTTTTAATAATTCTTTATGGCTTCCCATCTCTTTTATTTCTCCATCTTCTATGACAAGAATCTGGTCTGCCTCAATAATTGTTGAAAGTCTATGTGCAATGACAAAGGATGTACGTCCTCTCATTATGTCTAACATTGCGTCTTGAATTAATTTTTCCGACTCTGTGTCAAGGGCAGATGTTGCTTCGTCAAATATAAGAATTGATGGTTTCTTTAAAATAGCTCTTGCTATAGATATTCGCTGCCTTTGTCCATTTGAAAGAAAAACACCTCTTTCGCCTACAATTGTTTCAAACTTTTTAGGAAGTTTGTTAATAAATTTATCTGCTCTAGCAATTTCTGTTACTCTTTTTAAATCTTCATCTGTAAAATTTTTACTTCCATAAGTTATATTATTATAAATTGTATCATTAAATAAAAATACATCCTGAGTAACAAGGCTGATAGAATCACGTAGTGACTTTATGCTAATATCTTTGATTTCTTCCCCATCAATTAAAATCTTACCTGATTTTTTATCATAAAATCTAAGCAAAAGATTTATAATTGTAGTCTTACCGCTACCACTTGCACCAACAAGAGCAATCATATCACCGGGAGCTGCCTTAAAGGTCATGTTTTTTATTACTGGAATACTATCAATATATGAAAAACTTACATTTTCAAATTCAACACTGCCAAAAACTTTCTTCATATTTATTGCATCAGTTTTATCTTTGATTGGATTTTTAGATTTTAATATTTCGAGTATTCTCTTATAACCTGAAATACCCTGTTGATAATCATTATTTGCCTGCGAGAGTCTTTTTAAAGGGTTGTATAGAAGAAATAATGCGGTTAAAAATGACATAAATTGACCGGGTGTAATTAAACCCGCCGCAACTCTTTTCATCCCTATAAGAAAAATAAGAGAAGATACAATACCACCAATAATATTCATAATTGGAGACGTAATAGAAAAGACAAAGGCAATTTTAGAATTAATTCTATAATGATTCTCATTGAGTTCAGAAAATCTTTTCATTTCATGGTCTTCCATATTATATGCTTTGACGACCTTATTCCCGGTAACAGTTTCTAATAGGAAATTAGATATTCCCCCAATAACTTCCTGTGATTGAATCCCTCTTTTTTTTACTTTTTTACCAAAAACAACTAATAAAACAGCTGCAACTGGAGCAATTACAAAGGAAATGAGAGCCATAAACCAGTCTTGATAAAAGATTATAATTAAGAGTATTAAAAATGTAAATATTTCTCTTACATAGACAGAAAGAGTTTCAGATACCGCAAATTTGATTTTTTCAATATCATTGGATATTCTTGAAACAAGATCTCCGGTTTTTGCTTTATTTAAGTAATCAACTGATTGGTTTATAAGATTTTTATAAACAAGGTTTCGTATATTTCTAACAACCTTCAAACCAAGGGTTTTCATTAAATATAATGATAGAAAAGTAAAAACAGATTGTCCCAGAAAAATAAAGAATAGCATTATTGGCAAAACAGTTGTCATAGCACCTTTTTTTATATTAAAAAATTCTACAAAAAAGTCTTTAATAATATCTGGTTTCTGAGATAATTCATGCATGCTATTACTTGCACTACTTTGTATTAATAATTCGTCAATGATAGGTCTGATAATAAGTGCTAATATACCTGTAAAAAATGCGACAATTATCATGAAAAAAATTGCTAAAATTAATCTTTTTACATAAGGTCTGACGTGTATGAGAAGACTATTCTCGTTTAACATTTTAAAGTTTAATACTTAGGGTTCGCACGATCCCTTATTTACTTTCAAGCTCAACGTCTTCTTTTTTAATATTTTTTTTTGAAAAAATTGCAAAAAGAATTGGGGAGGTTAAATATAGAAAAGTCATTGCTGGGATTGTTACCTTCGGAAATATGATTGCAGAACCAATAATTGATGCCAAAATAAAAAGAGCGACTAGACTATGCTTTGAGTTAATTTTCTTAACAGTTCTATATTTTACATTTGATATCATAAGATATGCAATAATTAATGAATAAATTGCAAAAATTATAAAAAAGTAGTTTGGTTTTGTTTTTATGTATTCATCTGTAAATAATACAAATGATAGAATTGAAAGTGCTGCTCCAGGAATGGGCAAACCTATAAAAACATTTGAAGGGAAGGCATCAGCATTCTTAAATACATTAAATCTTGCTAATCTAATTACTCCTGCACTTACATAAAGAAAACCCACTACAAGACCAATCTTACCAAAATTTTTACCTATCAGTTCAAATGTTGAAGGATTATTGGTAAATCCCCAGAGATAGATAAAAAAACCAGGTACAAGACCAAATGATACAGCATCAACGAGGGAGTCTAATTGCATTCCAAAGTCTGATTCAGTTTTTGTAAGCCTTGCAACTGTTCCATCAAAACCGTCCATTATAACGCTAATAACAATTAAATAGGCAGCTTCTGTATAGTTATTGTTTATAATGTTCTTTAGAGCTGCAAATCCGAGAAATAGATTGAAAAGTGTAAAAACAGATGGTAAGAATGATATTCCTGTCAATTTAGATAAATTTACCTTTCTTAATCTTCTTTTCCTAGGTTTTTTTTCTTTTTTTATCATATTTAATATCCTCTATTATAATTTTGATAATTCATTTTCTAAATTAGTTTCTTTATTGTTCTTCTTCTCTCTACAATAACTTATATAGTTTCTACAACTTCTATCTTTGCCAATTATTGAAAGTGTAGATGTTATTGCTGCCTTTCCTAACTCATTTTCAGCATCTATCACAAAATAATCAAGCCCATTTTCAATTGCAAGTGATAAAAAGTGTGAATTAAGTATTTTTCTATTAGGCATACCATCAGATAAATTTGATAATTTAGCAATTGTTTTTACTTGAGGAAAATCTAATTTGAATAATTCCAGAGTATTAAGGAAAGTTTTGCCATTTGTAAAGTTTTCATCAAGAGGTTTTACTACTGGGTCTAATAGAATTCTATCCCTTTCAATACCAGCATCTAAAAGATAATCAACATATAACTGGGCTATCATTAATGATTTCTCTGGATAAATTGAATTTTCAAGTTTATCATATATATGAGCTACAAGTTTAACATCATTTTCTTTTAAATATTTAATCAGTTTATCAATTTTATTAGTATTGAACTCAATGTCTCCAATAATTAATTCTTTTGTTGATAGATTAATAGCCTTAATTATTATATCAATATTTTGACTTCTAATATATAACTTACCTCCTAAACTTTCAATAAGTGGGATAGTTTTCATTAGAAATGGCCATTCACTGTCTAAAAGTGAAGATGCATTAATTTCAATAAAGTCTGCTCCATTTTCAAGTTGTAGTAGAGCTTCACGCTTAATATAATCGAAATCCATTTTATTCATCTTCTCAAGAACTTTTTTATTACAAGCATTTAATGTGTTTCCAATAATTCTAATCATTGTCCTATTTTTTTCCTCTTTATAAAACTTTATATTAGCCTATATTTTAACAGTTTTACATCATTAAGGTTATCAAATATCCTATATTCTGTCAAGGAAAGGGCATATTTTTGTTAAGAATCATTTAAAATTGACATCAATTGATTTTATGGTAGAATACGTATGATTTTAATCAAAAATTAATCCACAAAAACTTATAGGGAAAGATTGCAGATTACTATCTGGAGGGAAAAATGGTAAAAAAAATTATTATATTTACTAATATTTTATTATTGGCTATAACATTTTTAATGATTGATTATATAAAAGAATTAGATAGGGATAAGGATAAACTCATAACAGATAAGGGTGTTTTAGCAAAAACAATTGAAAAAAACAATAACAAACTTAATGAACTTATTACTAAGGTAGATGAATTTAAACTTATAAGCTACAGAGACAATATTGTGAAAAAAAAATATCCTGCTTTTTCAAAAATAGTTGAAGTTGTATTTGAGAAAAGTGGAAAATATGGATTTGATCCAAATTTAATTATGAGTTTAATTCATACTGAGAGTAGTTTTAGACCTAAAGTTGTATCTTCACAGGGAGCCTATGGCTTGATGCAGGTAAATTATTCAGTTTGGAAAGATGAATTACAAATTGAATCTTCAAAAATATTTGATATTGAATATAATATTGAAATGGGACTTAGAATATTAAAAAGATATTATGATAAATCCAATGGAGATATTATGAGAGCCTTACATCTATATAATAACGGTTACACATATAATAATACAAAATATAATAAAAAGGTAGTGTCAACAATTTATTATTAATCATTTATGAAAAAAAAAGTATTACTTGTTTCCTTTTTACTAATTACTTATTTTTCTTTTGCAAATATATATGAAACAATTGAAGTTATAGGTAGATTTTATACAAGTAAATTTAAATCTAAAAATGTAGTAATTATAACTGAAAAGGAAATCAATTTATTAAAAAGTGATTCCGTTTCTGAAATATTAGCGTCTTTTACAGCTTTGAATATTAGCCGAAAGGGTGGTTCTAGCGAAATATTTGATATTAGCATGAGGGGCGGTAATTTTGAACAGGTTTTAATTTTAATTAATGGAGTAGCTTTCAATAATGTGCAAACTGGTCATTTCAATTCAGATTTTCCATTTCAAGTCCAGGATATCAAGACAATTGAGATAATTAAGGGTGGAAGTTCTACTACTTATGGCAGCGGTGCATATTCTGGTGTAATTAATATAATTTTAAAGAAAAATTCTGGAATTGCTTTATCTTTAACAGGTGGTGAGAATGGTTATTATTCTACAAAACTCAATATTGGTAAATCTTATGAAAACTTTAAAATAAAATTTGGTATTAATAAAAAAAAATCAAATGGTTTTTATGAAGGCAGAGAATTTGATATATTAACTATTACTGCTGGGGCTTCTTATTCAAAGGATGATATTGAATTAGAGGCTTATACAGGCTATAAAACAAATAGTTTTGGTGCAGAGGGGTTTTATGCTCCTTTTGCCTCTTTAGAGGATATTGAATCAATATTTTCACAATTCAAAATTAAAAAAAAAACCGGTGATAATTATTATTACCTTAAATATTCATTTAATACCCATAACGATTATTTCATACTTGACAGGCATAATATTGATTATTTTAATAATGAAAGTCGCACAAAACAACATAATATTTCTTTAATTGGTGAATATAGAATTAATAAAATAAGGATGGCTGGTGGTTTGGGTTTTAAACTGGAAACAATGGATAGCAGTTCAATGGGTTATCATAATAGAAAAACCGGTTCAATTTTTTTTAATATTAATATTCCCTTTAATAAAAGTGGAATCGATGTGGGTCTTAGAACAACTTTTTTTGATAAAAATGATACAAACTTGATACTTTATTCAGGCTTGTATTATGATTTTAATAATAATATTAAATTGAAATTAAGTACAGGTAAATCTTTTAGAATGCCGTCATTTACAGAATTATATTATAATTCACCATCAAATCATGGTAATACAAATTTACAAAATGAGACAAATCTTAATTATGAAACGTCAATTTTGTATTTGATAAATAATCATAGTTTTGATATAAGTCTTTTTTACAGAGACCAGAATAATAGTATCGACTGGGTTAAATATTCTGATATAGGGGACTATTCAAAATACTGGCAGGCAGTAAATATTGAAAAAAATAACATATATGGTTTTGAATTTATTCATAATATTACTATTGATAAAATTATTTTTAATTATGGTATTGAAAAAATTTATTCAACAGAATCAAGCTTTAATTTTTTGTCAAAATATGGACTAAGGTATCCTGATTTTGTTTATAAATTAAATATATCTATACCGATTATTAAAAAATTAAGAGCTATCGCAAACTATAATTATAAAACTATTAATAATACAGACATTAAAGGTCACTTTTTAGATTTCAAACTTAATTTAAAATTATCATATTTTAAAATTACATTAAGGGTAAATAATGTGTTTGATACAATAATAGAAGAAATACCGGGAATTAAAATCCCCGGTAGATGGGCTTATATCCAGTTTTCTTATGACACCTAAATACCAAAACTTGTACCTACAGCCATTGCGGTTTTAACTAATTCTGAATCAGGCTTAACCCTTCTTGGCACAGCTATGGCCTCTGCGATTGGAGTAGTTTTAATATATTCACCTCTAACTCCAACAAGATGTCCAAATTTTCCTTCAACTGCTGCAACTACTGCATGATAACCAAAGCGAGTTGCAAGTATTCTGTCAAATGGAGAAGGACTGCCACCTCTCTGAACATGACCTAATATAGTAAATCTTGTTTCTATTCCAGTCAGGTCCTCTATTTTGTTACCTATAATAGTAGAAATACCTCCAAGTCTGATAGGGTCGTTAGGGTCAGCGACTTTTCGCTGTGCAACAACATTACCACCTTTCATTTTTGCACCTTCGGCAACGGTTATTAGAGAAAATCTTTTTCCCTGTTTTGTTCTGCTATTAATTTTTTCAGCTATTTTGTCCATTGTAAAAGGTAATTCAGGTATAAGAATAACATCACTTCCACCTGCAATACCTGAATGTAGAGCTATCCATCCAGCATATCTACCCATAACTTCAATAACCATAATTCTATGATGAGACTCAGCAGTTGAATGAAGTTTGTCAATAGCACTTGTTGCAATTGATAAGGCTGTGTCAAAACCAAAAGTAACGTCAGTGCCATCTATATCATTGTCAATAGTTTTAGGTACTCCAACGACAGGAATTCCACATTCTTCGTATAATCTATTAGCAATTGCCTGAGTACCATCACCACCAATAGTGATAATTACATCAAGATCATTATAGTCAACAGTTTTTAAAACTTCCTTAGATACGTCAATATATTTTAAATTACCATCTTTGTCTTTTTCATTAGTATGGTACATAAAAGGATTATCTCTATTTGAAGTTCCAAGTATTGTTCCACCTCTTGGCAAAATACCTGAAACATCTGTAAGTTCAAGTTTTGATATTTTTTTATTTATTAATCCAGAATAGCCATCTCTTATTCCATAGACTTCAATTCCATAATCCAAAATAGCAGTATCGACAACTCCTCTAATAACTGCATTTAGTCCAGGACAATCACCACCACCTGTAAGAACTCCAATCCTTTTAATCTTTTTCATAAATCCTCCTTTTAGAATTTAACAAATACTTCTACATAACTGTTTTTTCTTAAAACTTCAACATATTTTTTTAACTCTACCTGTCTTCTTTTCATGAAAATTACATTTTGTATTTTGCCTCTTACGGATTTATACTCAACAAATTTTGAATCGTTTCTTTCAACTAGTTGTACTATATACCATGCATTATCAGTTTCTATCCAGTCAGAATAGGCATCTTTTGCTAACTTTAGTGAAGTCTCTTCAATTTTTTTGTTTAACTCACCACTTTTAAATTTACCAAGATAAAAATTAGTTTCAGGGTCTGTTGTTAATTGGGAATATTCTTTTGCAATAGATTTGAATTTATCGTTTTTGAGTTTTTCAGATATTTCTTTCATCTTAACTTCTAAAAAAGCTGAATCTGTGTTTTCTTTATTTAATAAAATACAATTTAATTCAATTGTCATCTCAGTCATATAATCTTTTTTGTTTTTTTTAAAATATTCCATTATTTCAGAATTATCAATTGAAATATTTCGTGATACTTCGTCTTGAATTAATCTTTGCTGCATAACTTGTAATTTTCTACTTTCAAGGAATTCTTCAAGTGTCATATCAATTCCCTGAGATTTAAGTGCATCTGCGAATTCTTTATCAGAAGCGAAATTATTTTCTTTTTTAATTTGATTTACCCATAACTTTACATCATTTTTAACATCATAATCTTTTAGTTTTGCCTTTGATAATATGAGTTTCGACTCAATTAACATATTTAAGGCTTCTAATTTTTCTTTTTTTGTCAGTGTGTATTTCTTCTTTTCAGCTGTTTTATTATACTCCTGGATTTGCATATTTACATTATTTGCAAAGTCAGATTTTGTAATTACTTCATTATTTACAACTGCATAGATTTTTTCTACGACCTCAGAAAATAAGCTAATTGAAAAGGTACCGATAAGTATGATTAATATTAATGTTTGTTTTATTGATTTCATTTTTTTCTCCAGTTATTTTTTTTTTATATATTTAAAAGAAAGATTTTTCGTGATAATTTTAATATCTAATGTACTACTAAGGCTTTCTATTAATTCATTATATAATTCTTGTTTTTTTTGTAAAATAAGTTCTTTTTTAATTGATTTTTTTACCTTTGTATAATAGAGTAATCTCCCCCCCCTTTTTTTTTGGGTCACTTTAAAAATATGGTACGTATAAACTTTTTTTCCATTAACCTCACCATATAAAAATTCAACAACAGGTGTTACTTTATTTAATGGTACAGATTTTATGAATTTTTTAAATGATTCAGGTAAATTGTCGGGGTCAATAAAACCGAGACTCCCATTTTCCTTAGCAATTTTAGATTTAGATTCTTTTTCAGCAATTTCTGAAAATTTATAAGGTTTAGTGTTAAGTATAGCTCTTATTTCATTTGCCTTTTTTTTGTCATTTAGCATTATCTCAAATAAGTGAACCTCAGCCTTTCTACGATATTTTTTGTTATTATCCTTATTATAGTATTTTCTTATGTCACGTTCCTTTATTTTTATACTATTATATATTGTAGAATCAATATAAGTATTAATTATTTCAGCATTTAATAATTCAGTAATATCATCCTGATTTGAATTAAATTTAGATTTGATGCTTTTTATCAATTCTTCTTTACTAAACTCAAAATTATCCATCTTAGTTTTATGTAATAACATTCTCTGGATTACATACTTTTCAAAAATATAAGAGTATATTCTATCTCTTAATTTAATGTCAGAAAAGGATTTAGAATGAAGTTTTAGAAAACTTTTAAAATCATTTTCAAGATATTTTTGGTCATCTATTACTAATACTATTTTATTTGTTTTTTTTTTAATGATTTTTTTTTTAACTTCAGGTTGCTTAATTGTATCCTTTTGTTGTTGCTCTTTTTGTTTACCGCAAAAAGACAAAAAAATCAATATAAATAACAAAAAAAATAAAAGATTGTTTTTCATCATTAATGATTATATAATATTTACAATTATTGAGCAAGGTTTGACTTCTTTTTATTATGATATTATTATTTAATATGAAAAATAAAGTTTCCCTGGAAAAATGTTTAAATTATGATTATCTTGAATTAATAGAAGTATTAAAAAAATCTTTTGATAATATTGGAGGAATAGATAAGTTCTTAAATAAAGGAGATAGGGTTTTATTAAAGATAAATCTTCTTATGAAATCTAATCCCGAATTGGCAGTCACAGTTCATCCTCTCTTTGTTAAAGCAATATCATCAATACTCTTGGATAATGAAATTAATGTGATTATTGGTGACAGTCCCGGAGGTCCATTTAATAAAATGCTTTTAAAAAGTATATATAAAACTACGGGTATGAATCAAATTGTATTAGAATTAAATGAATATATTGATAATAATAATATAAAAGCATCAATAAAACTAAATGACAATTTTAAAAGTTTTGAAAAGAAAAATAAAAATGGGAAAATTTTAAATAAACTTACTCTTGTTGATATGTTAAACGATGTTGACAAGATAATATCAATATCAAAACTAAAAACACATGGGATGATGGTTTTTACAGGTGCAGTTAAAAACCTTTTTGGAACAGTACCCGGAGTTTTAAAGGCTGAATATCATTATAAAATGTCTGAATTAAAGGATTTCGCAAATATGTTAATTGATATATGTGAAATTGTAAATCCTGTTATTTCTTTTATGGATGCAATTATTGGTATGGAGGGCGAAGGACCATCATCAGGAGATCCAAGGGAAATTGGTGCAGTAATTGCCTCGGAGTCTCCTTTTCATTTAGATATGATTGCAACAGATTTGATAAGTCTTAATCATCAACGAGTCCCAACTATTTCAGAGTCAATTAAACGTAAGATATGTGAAGAGAATTATAATGATATTGAATTAATTGGTGAAAAGGTTGAAAAATTTAAAATTAATAATTTTATAATTCCAGAATCTTATGGTTTGAATTTTGCAGGAAAGGGACCTGAATTTTTACAAAATATATTAAAGAAGCTTGCAACACCAAAGCCGATTTTTAAAGAAAAAGGATGTATTGGTTGCAAAATCTGTTATGATGCATGTCCTCCTAAGACAATATATATGGAAAATAACAAAGCAATCGTAAACTTGGATAATTGTATAAGATGTTTTTGTTGTCAGGAATTATGCCCTGAAAAAACGATAGACATACATAGACCATTGCTTATGAAATTACTTGCAAGATTTTAAAAAGAGTTGTATGATTTATAATGTTAAAAATAAACAAAAAATAAGGAGTTAAAATGTCAGATATAATGAAAAAATATTTTGAACATAAAGAAGAAAGGGAAAGCATTGGAATACCTCCTTTACCACTTAATGTAGAAGAAACTAAAGAAGTTTGTAACTTATTGATAAGTACTTCTAATGTCTATAATCAAGGCATATTGATAGAACTTTTAAAAGATAGAGTATTGCCAGGTGTAGCACCTTCAGCAAAAATTAAGGCTGATTTCTTAAATAAAATTGTTTTGGAAGAGCTATTTGTTGAAGGTTTAAATTCAAAGGAAGCATTAATTATATTGGGCACAATGCTTGGTGGATATAACCTACAATACTTAATTGATGCTCTTAAAAATGATAAAATAGCTAAATATGCATTGAATGTTCTTAAAAATATAATCCTTATATATGATGCATTCGATGATGTATTAGAATTGTCTAAATCAAATAATAATGCAAAACTTTTGTTAGAAAGTTGGGCAGATGCAGACTGGTTTTTAAATAAACCGGAAATTGAAGAAATTATTAAAGTCAAAATATTTAAAGTTGATGGTGAAATTAATACTGACGATTTTTCACCAGCAGGAGAAGCATGGAGCAGACCAGATATTCCACTGCATGCTCTTTCAATGGGAATAAAAAGATTTCCCGGAGCAATAGAGCAGATAAAGGAATGGAAAGAGCAGGGGCATAGAGTTGCATTTGTTGGTGATGTAGTTGGGACTGGTTCTTCAAGAAAATCTGCAACAAATAGTCTATTATGGCATATTGGTGAGGATATTCCATTTATTCCAAATAAAAGACGTAAGGGTATCATTATTGGTGGTGTAATTGCTCCAATATTTTTTAATACAGTTCAGGACTCAGGTGGATTTCCGATTATATGTGATGTCTCAAAATTAAATCATGGTGAAATTATTATAATTAAAACTAAAGAGGGTGTGATTTTAAATAGTTCAGGAGAAACTCTTTTGGATTTCAAAATTAAACCAGAAACAATTTTTGATGAATTTAGGGCAGGGGGTAGAATACCTCTTATAATTGGAAAATCATTAACTGATAAGGCAATTGATACATTAAAATTTGATAAAACAGATATATTTACAAATGTGAAAAACCCAATTCCAAAAGAAGGGCAGGGATATACTTTAGCTCAAAAAATTGTAGGTAAGGCTTGTGGACTTGATGGTGTGTTGCCAGGGACGGCCTGTGAACCTATAGCAACAACTGTTGGCTCACAGGATACAACTGGTCCAATGACTGCTGATGAATTAACTGAACTTGCCTGCTTGAAATTTCAGACACCTTTGTTTATGCAGTCATTCTGTCATACTGCTGCTTATCCCAAGAAAAAAGATATTGAAATGCACGAAAACCTGCCTGAATTTATTTCAGAAAGAGGTGGTCTATCATTAAAACCTGGCGATGGAGTTATTCATACATGGCTTAATCGATTATTGGTTCCTGATACCTTTGGGACTGGTGGTGATTCTCATACTAGATTTCCTTTAGGTATTTCTTTTCCCTCAGGGTCAGGGCTTGTCGCCTTTGCTGGAGCTTTAGGCTTTATGCCTCTTGATATGCCCGGCTCTATTCTTGTTAGATTCAAGGGCAAATTAAATCCGGGAATTACCTTAAGGGATGCTGTAAATGCCATTCCATATTTTGCAATTCAAAAAGGTTTATTGACAGTAGAGAAGAAGAACAAGAAGAATGTTTTTAATGGTAAAATACTTGAAATAGAAGGACTTGAAAATATTAAGGTTGAACAGGCTTTTGAAATGACTGATGCTACAGCTGAAAGAAGTGCAGCTGCTGGTTGTATAAAGCTTTCAGAAGAAAGTGTTATTGAATATTTAAAATCAAATATTGCTTTAATGGAAGAACTTATAGTTAAGGATTATAAAGACAGTAATACTATTCAAAAAAGAATAGATGATGTGAAAAAATGGTTAGAAAACCCAAAACTTCTGAGTGCAGACAAGAATGCAAAATATGATGAAATAATTGAAATTGATCTCTCAGATATTAAAGAACCAATACTGTGTTGTCCTAATGACCCTGACGATGTGAAATTATTATCAGAACTGTCAGGAACAGAAATAGATGATGTCTTTGTAGGCTCATGTATGACAAATATCGGGCATTATAGGGCTGCTAATAAAATATGGGAAAAAGAAAAAGATAAGGCGAAATCAAGATTATACCTAACTCCTCCAACCCGAATGGACAATCTGCAACTTAAAAAGGAAGGGACATTCTCAACATTTAATAAGATGGGAGCAAGAATTGAAATACCTGGTTGTTCACTCTGTATGGGAAACCAGCTGAGAGTACCAAAAGATGGGACAGTTTATTCAACTTCAACAAGAAATTTTGATAATAGGATGGGAGATGACACAAAAGTATATTTAGGCTCAGCTGAATTAGGTGCAATAGTTGCAATAAAAGGAAAATTACCAACAGTTAAAGAATATTTTGAATATTATAAAGAAAGAGTAGAGCCTGAAGCAGACTCAATCTATAAATATTTACAGTTTGATGAAATTAAAGGTTTTTAGGTGTAGTTTAATACTATTCCAATCATTTAAAAATTATTAATTTCTAATATTGATTTATAATTATTAATATGTTAATTTATTGTTTAATGCATTACTTTACTTCAATTGAGGATATTTATGGACACAGATTTATCATTTATTACAAACGAGCAAGATCAAAGTCTTAAAAAAAGGTTTGAAATTCTTATTAAAGACACATCGTTTTTTGACTGTCTTGTAGGGTATTTTTACTCAAGTGGATTTCATGCAATTTATTCGTCTTTGGAAAATACAGAGAAAATCAGAATACTTATCGGTATTATGCTGAACAAATCTCAACAATATCTGGAAAAAAAAGGGAAGTGATACTATCATTATATCTAACTGGGGAATAACATATGGCGAATAAAGAATCTCAAACTATTGAATATAAACAAAGCTGGCGGAATGATTGTCTCAAAGCTATTTCTGCATTTGCCAATAGTGATGGTGGAATGATGATTATAGGATTGGATGACAAAGGGGTCATAAAGGAGTCACAAAGGGGACAATAAATCGAAAAAATGAGAAATCATACATATAAAGAGGGGTAAGTGTGGATAAACTACAAGCAAAGAATAATATCAAAGAAACCTTTGAAAATTCTTTTGATAAAAGCCAATACAGCTTTTTTATTCTAAATTTACTTAATACTATTGATACATCGAAAGTATTTCATGTTTGTGGTGATGTAAAAGAGATGTTTAAAAAGGTCATAAAAACATATGAACGTATTGGCACTTATATCGCTCCTGATGGCATTAAAATTTATATAATCATAGTGGGACGAGATAACGACTGGGGGTCAATTTATCTGATTGCTATAGGCTATAGGCAAGAAATATTAGTTAAGTAACATTATCAGGTTTTCCTCCAATTCCAATAAACTATTTGGATTTATATGATGTTGATAACCAATTTGAATTATTAACCAATGCAATAAACCAACAAATTCAAAATGCTCATGTACAGCCCATAATTATTTTATGATTTTAAAATAATCGTATATTGCAGGAGTGATATCTGCAAGATTATTTATTTTGTTTCTCAGGAAGTCACTCTTTTTACCCCAGGTAATTAATGGTACTGGATTTAATGTATGAGATTTAATAGAGAGGTCTTCAATATTTCCATGATCACTTGTAATTATTAAAGAATCTTCTTTGATATTCAATAATGAAAATAGTTTTTTTACAAGTTTGTTCAAATTAGAAACAAGCTCAATACATTCTTTTATGGGTTTTCTATGGCCGTATAGGTCTGTGAGGAAGAATTCATATAATATGAAATCGTATTCTTTAGAGGTATTAAATATGATTTCTGCTGCAGTTTCAGGTGAAAACTCAGGACAGTCTATTCCGTATTTTATTATAGAATTATTTGTATAGTCCTGATATATAGATTTTTTATTTATAATATCAGAAAGTCCAAATGGTTTTATCTCATTAGTAATCATCATTGAAGATGTAACAGATATTCTCCTTTTATATTTTTGTGGAAAATTATCTGAAAAAACAAAATCACCATTGTCTTTAATTTTTATATTTGTTTTATAAAAGAGTTCTGAGTGCCCGGGATAAGAATTTAAAAACATTGCAGAAATATTTTTATCCAATAGTCCTTTGAAAATATTGTTCTTTTTTAATATTGCTCTCATCTCTTTATTTGGGAAACTGCCTTTATGAGAACCAATCTTTTTTGGTATATTTTCCCCGGTATATATCGTTGTTTGCCCAGTTGCACTCTGAGGTATTCCATCAACTCCAAGGAGAGCATCAATTGGTTTTATTGGTGTATTATCGGGTAAATTAATGTCTTTACCATAGAAAGGTAAATATTCTGTATTAGATACATAGAATGGATTATATTCAGATTTTTCTCCTATTCCAACTCCATCTAAAAATATAAAAATCATCTTGCGTTTTTTATTGCAAATTCAATATGTTTTAATACTTCCTTGAATATATCGTCTTTATTTCCAAGCCCATTTACTGCAAAAACTTTTTTTTCTTTTTGATAATATTGCATAATTGGAATTGACTTTTTTTCATGTTCTTCAAGTCTCTTTACAATTGCCTCAGTTTGGATATCATAACGCCTTTTCTGTTTTGTTTTTCCACGTTCTGCCAATCTTTTAACTAATTGTAGAACTGGTACAGAAAGATCGATAATACAGGATATTGAAGTGTTTTGTTTTCTTAATAAGCCATCAAGAATATATGCCTGAATAATTGTTCTTGGAAATCCTTTAAATACAAAACCACTTGCATCTTTATTCAATTTAATTTTTTTTTCTATCAATTGTATGACAATCTCATCTGGAACTAATTTTCCATTTTCCATAAGTTCTTTAATTGCAAGACCTACTTCAGTTTTATTATTAACTTCTTCCTGTAGCATATCACCCGTTGAGATGTAAATAAGATTGAATTTTTCAGCAAGTTTTTTTGCCTGTGTTCCTCTTCCAGAACCAGGATATCCTAAAATTACTACATTGAAAAGAACCTTCCGCAGATTTTTTTCAATTGAATTTGAGACCTTTTCAAAAATTTCATTAATTGTACCCATACCATCTATAGGTTCTAAGATCCCTCTTTCTTCATAGAATTTAAGAACCGGGAAAGTTTTGTTCTGATATTCAATTAGTCTAAAATCAATGACTTTTTCTGTGTCATCACTTCTTCCTGAAGTCTTTCCTCTAATTAGAAGTCTTTTCTTACACTCTTTATCTGTTACTTCTATGCTGATTAAAGATAAAAGGGAGGTATGCATTTTTAAAAGCAGACCCTCAAGTATATAGGCCTGCACAAATGTTCTTGGAAATCCATCAAATAAGAAACCGTTACATTCAGTATTGGTTCTCATTTTTTTTTCAATAATCTGAACTATCAGTTCATCAGATACCAGGCTTCCCTTTTCTATAATATTTTTTGCCTCTAAACCAAGCTCTGTTTTTTCGGATATTTCATTTCTCAGAATATCCCCGGTAGAAATATGTACCAGATTATATCTTTCTATGAGAAGGTCTGACTGTGTTCCCTTTCCTGCACCGGGAGGTCCAAACAGAGCTATGTTTAGCATATTAAATCTATACCTTATCTAAAGCATGTTTAAGATCGTTAATAAGATCTTC
Organism: Candidatus Aminicenantota bacterium; assembly: GCA_029939015.1. Taxonomy (GTDB): domain Bacteria; phylum Acidobacteriota; class Aminicenantia; order UBA2199; family UBA2199; genus JAOZTV01. Next base: position 4,497 of record JAOZTV010000001.1, on the reverse strand, counting down.
CAAGTCTTCAATACCTGCTGAATATCTTACAAGATCATCAGTAATGCCTGCTTTAATTTTGTTTTCTTTTGATACCTTTGCATGAGTCATTGAAGCAGGATGTTGAATTAATGTTTCAACTCCACCAAGAGAAACTGCAAGAGTTGCAAGGTGAACATTATCCATAAGTTTACTTCCAGCCTCTGCTCCACCCTTGACACCAAAACTTATCATTGTTCCAAAACCACTCATCTGTTCTTTTGCAAGTTCGTGTTGTGGATGTGATTTAAGTCCAGGATATTTTATCCAGGCAATTTTTGGATGGTTTTCAAGGTATTTTGCAATTTTCATTGCGTTTTCCTGAGCCCTGTCTATCCTAATAGCAAGTGTTTTAACACCTCTAATTACAAGAAAAGCCTGATGAGGATCCATATTTGGTCCCATTGTTACCATTGCACTTCTTACCTGTTTGTATAATTTTTCTTCCTTACAGACAATCATACCACCAACAATATCAGCATGACCGTTAATAAATTTTGTTAATGAATGAAATGAAATGTCAGCTCCAAGGTCAAGTGGTTTTTGTAAATAAGGGCTACAGAAAGTATTATCAACCACAAATATACAATCATTTTCCTTTGCAATTTTTGAAACTGCTTTTAAATCTGTTATTCCTATTGTAGGGTTTGCAGGTGTTTCAACGTAGATAACCTTTGTATTTGGTCTGATAGCCGCTTTAACTTCCTCAATATTTGAAGTATTCACATAAGTTGATTCTACTCCATAACCTGCAAAAATAGTTTCCATTGCAACTCTTGCTGGTCCATAAACAGCATCACTGCTAACAATATGGTCACCCTGTTTTAATAGAGCAATATAAATTGTAGTTACAGCACCCATGCCTGATGCGGTTCCAATTCCGCCAAAACCGTTTTCAAGTTCAGCAATATTCTGTTCTAATGCATTTATTGTAGGGTTTCCTATTCGAGTGTAAATATATCCATCATCTTCACCTGAAAAACAGTCGGCTCCGTGTTTTGCACTTTTAAATGAAAATGTTGATGTTTGATAAATTGGAACAGTTGCACTCAAAAACTCATCTTTAAAATGTCCTGCGTGTATCAATTTTGAATTAAATCCTAATTTTTTTGTATCCATGAAATATCCTCCTTAATGATATTGTTATTTTTATAAATTATTATAACTAAATTATATGATTTTTGCAATATTTTAAAATAAATTATTGATATGGTACAATTATTCTTAGGAGTTTTAAATGGAAAAGAATGATATAGGGATTACAAGAGAGAATGCATTGAAATTATTAAAACAATATATTAAAAATGAAAACACTATCAGGCATTGCCTAGCGACTGAGGTTGTAATGCGTGAACTTGCCAGTAAATTTGAGGAAGATGTTGATGCCTGGGGGATTGCAGGTTTATTACATGATCTTGACCTTGAAGTGATAAATAATGATTTGAAAGTACATGGTATTAAAACAGAAAAGATATTGAATGATTTGGGTATCAACCCTATTATTACGAGATCAATTAGAATGCATAATGAAGAGGCAAGTAAAGAAAAAAGAACAGATAGGTTTCACATTGCTCTTGCAGCAGGAGAAACAATTACAGGCTTAATTGTTGCAACTACATTAGTTTACCCGGATAAAAAAATTAAATCTGTTAAATCAAAGTCTATTGTAAAAAGAATGAAAGAAAAGGCATTTGCAGCCAGTGTAAACAGAGAAATAATTAGAGAATGTGAAAAAATAGATATACCTTTAAATGAATTTGCAAAACTTAGTCTTGATGCAATGTGTACAATTGATAATGAAATAGGATTATAACTATAAAATATTTATTTTTATTTAATATTAGAAAATTTTGGAGGAAAAATGAAAAATAAAGTTTATATTAAAATTTTTTTTATAATATTTTTTATATCAATATTGTTGTCAGGTGTGATGTTTTCGGCTGATGCCAATGAAGATATTAAAAAATTTGATAAGGAAGATACATTAGAGGAAATACGTGAAAAAATATTGCATAATGGATATGGGTTTTCTGTTGACCATAACTGGGTTTTTGATATGTCAAAAGAGGAGAAGAAACTTTTTTTCACAAGACGTAAACCAATAAAAAAAGACATTTCTTATGTAAGTAAGGGAATGGGACCATTGCAATATGAAATTGGGAAAAAGGTGTTACCAGCAAAATTTGACTGGAGAGACCATAATGGACATTCTTATATAGGTGAAATCAGGAATCAGGGTGGTTGTGGCTCATGTTATTCTTTTGGGGCAGCAGCTACTGCAGAAGGGGTGTATAACGTCGCAACTGGAAGATATGATGAAGATTGTATAGACTTTTCTGAATCATTTATTATGTGGTGTCTTGGAAAACTACCTGAATATAATAATAATTTTTTTGGGTGTGATGGTGCAGATTATGAATATGCGGAGTTAAGTGCTCTTGTAAAATATGGTATTACGAGTGAAATTGATTTTCCTTATGCTGAAGCAGATCCTGGAGAATGTTCTCATTTTGAACAACCAAGGGTTAAGTTTAAAGCATGGTATAGGGTTGAATGTAATAATATTGAGGCAATAAAAACTGCTATTATGACTTATGGAGTAGTTGATGCTGCAGTTTTAACTACAAATGCAATGGCTGCCTACTCAAGTGGGGTTTATGATGATGCAAATAAAACATGCTCTGAAATTCCTTGTTATTATGAAGAAGCTGACCATGCAATTGCTTTGGTAGGTTGGGATGATGATGATCAGGCATTTATTTTAAGGAATAGTTGGGGAGAATATTGGGGTGAAAATGGTTATATGAGAATAAAATATTCAGCTGCAGGAGTTTCTTGTGCAGTTACTTATCTTGTAATGGGGCCATCTATTTCACTTTCATTATCTGGTGAAAAAAAAGAGTTGAATTATTGGGCATTTACACTTAAATATGCTGATTTAGTTGTTAATGTTTCAAATCCAAGTGGAATGGCTGTAAATAGATTTATTTTAAAAAGAAAAGAAACTAATGGTAATTATGAAGAAATAAAAATATTTTATTCAGAAAATATTGTCTCTGGAAAATATTATTTTACAGACAAGTATCTTGCAAAAAATTATGAGTATAATTATGTTGTCGATGCTATTGACAATGACGGAAATATACTTTCAACATCTAATAAGATTTCTTTAAAAGGAGCAGAATGATGCGAAAAATATATTTAGCTATGTTAATATTGTTTTTGACAACGATATCTTATGCAAAAATCAATGTTTTTATAGATATATCAACGAGTTTTTTAAAACCTGCAGATACTGAATATGCAAAAATTTATGGCGATAAAATATTTTATCCTGAAATAATAACTGGTATAAAACTATTTAAAGATATATACATTTTTGGAACTTATGGCTTTATAAATATTAAAGGGGATATTATTGACATCGGAGCTGAAGTAAATGCAAGCTCAAAACAGAGCTTTATATCTTTTGGTATAGGATATGAATTTATGGCAAAGAAGAAAATAAGTTTGAAAATTTCAGGTGGGATAGTACTTATTAATTATGAAGAACGAGCTTATTTATCCGATATATTATTAGATAATTATAGTGGTAAAAACACAGGATATAAACTTGATATGGGTTTATTCTATAATTTTTCTAACAATTTTAATATTTCTATTAATGCTGGATATTTTAATTCTCAAAATACAACGGATTATAAAAAGAAATTAAGTTTTGGTGGTATTAAGGCAGGAGTAGGCTTGGGTATAAAATTTTAACACTTTACAAAACAAATAATATTTGTTATAAATTGTAATAATGAATTTATTAGATGCTTTTTTGTATTTTTATATTTTGCTTATAGGGGCTTATACTATTATTAACTCCTATGACTTTACGAGAAGTTATAAATTTTCTTATTTATTAAATTATTCTCATTTTATTATTTCATTTAATATACTCGGTTTAATAATATTTATTTTAATCAGGTTATTCAATAATGATTTATTGAAGTCTATATTAGTTTTATTTCCTATAATTATAATAAGTTTATACTTCTTCATTTCATTTTTATTATCTTTAATTGAAAAACGAATGTCAGCATTTCAGACAATTTTTTTATATTCATTTTCTTTAATAGTATATATTGGTATTACATTGTTTAATGGTAATTTAATATTATTATTTGATGTTTTAATTATGTTAATAATTTCAATAATTATTGTATTATATTTTTATATAATATATGGCGGTTTTAAGGGACAGGATTCAAAAAGGCTTAAGGTTGTTAAGGTACTGGTAAATATATATTGTATTTCAATTATTATTCTATTAATAACATTTTTATTTCATGATAATTCTTACATGACAGTTTTTCAAATATTTTTTTTCTTCTTAATAAATATATATCCTTTAGTTTATTTAAAAAATTTTTTAAATATGAACTATATTGATCATCTTTTAATTAATGATAAAACAATTAATTTTGAAAAATT
>JAOZTV010000053.1 GCA_029939015.1 Candidatus Aminicenantota bacterium | reverse complement strand
CCATATTCTTTTTCTCCATGATGTGAAAGTATAAGATGCTGGATTTGTAATAAAATACCCTTTGGGAAATCATTTATCTCTGATGCTAAATCTATAAGTATATTATTGCCTAATACTAAATGTCCTACAAGGCCACCTTCAATAGTCATTTTTAAGGATGGCACAACTGAGAATTCAAAAATTTTGCCTACATCATGAAAAAGAGCTCCGGTTATCAGTATATCTTTATTAAGATTATATTGCTCGGCAATAAATACAGCTAATTTAATTAATGCTGAAGTATGTTTCAATAACCCACCTGGATAGGCATGGTGAATATTCATTGCACCATAGTGAAATTTCAAATCATTTTCATATTTTTTAAAAAACAATTCTATTAATTCATTGACCTTAGGATTAATAATGTTATTTTTTAAAATCTCTTTTATTTCAATAACCAGTGCATCGGTATCAAATGACGCTTTTTCTACAAAATCGGCTACATTATATTCTTCAGAGGCAGCTTTTTCAATTCCTGATATCCTGGCATCAAGCTCACCCTTGTATTCTGTAACTGTCCCTGTAAATTTATAAATTTCTCCTGGTTTTAATAAGGCATAGTATTTTTTGACATTACCCCATACCTTGGCTTTTATTTTGCCTGTCTTGTCTAATAATACCAGCATTAAAAAGGGGTCTCCGTCCTTTTTATTTCTTTTTTCCAAGCCTATTACCTTACAAAAGCCATCAAGCCTATCGCCTGTTTTCAAATCTTCAATTGATTTTTTCCCCTGATTGAATAAATCCATTTTATCTCCTATTGTAACTCTGACATTATTCTTATATCGTAAGTATCTTTTATATCTTTAATCCAATTTTTTATTTTTTTACCTGTTTCTATTTTTCTTAAATGATTTTTAATTTCTGCTGTCATATCTATCAATGACTTAGGTGTAAGATTCAATTTCTTTTGCATTGGCACATATTCATTATTATAAAATGTTTCAACATCATTAAATAAAATGCTTATTTTAAATTGAAATTTTTCCTTTATTATTTTTTCAAAAAAGACTTTTTCTTTTATAAACAATCTAAAATCATTCCATTTCATGTCAAATGATTCAAGAATTATGTTCAAATTTTGAATTGAACCTGCTTTTTTAATAATTTGAAGTTGGACTTTTTCATAATCGCTCTCATTTAAAATAAATTCATTACTGTACTCAAGGTATATTGTCCTATAATTTATCATATCTTCAAGGATTAATTTATAAAAATGTCTTTCTGAATCTTTATTTCTTCTTAAATCCGGGTATAATAAAACTGTTTTTTCAATATCTGAAAAAGAAATTATTGTGTCTTTTACTACAGCGACAAGCTTATCAATTAATATTTCATTTCTTTCCCCATAGATATTCAATGATAATAAGAGTGAAATAATAATAAATCTTTTAAAATACATTGCCAATCCCTATATGAAAATTAAAAAATCTATCAGCATTATCACCTCTAAAATTCCATGCAAATTCAATTTTTAATGGTCCCATTGGTGTTTTATATTTTAACCCGAATCCAAGAGCTTTTTCAACCTTTTGTATATTAAAATCTTTTGTGTCCCAATATATATTGCCAACGTCCAGAAAGATTGAATAGTATAAATTATCAACTGGAAATACATTTAAAGGGAATGTTGCTTCAAGGTTTAAAATAACCATTGCATTTCCTCCCCTTGGTTCATCATAGTCGGTGTTGATAGGGCCCAGTCTGTCATTGGGTGTACCTCTGAAAGTATGAGGACCACCAGCAAAAAATCTTTCAGAGATATGAAGATCACCAGCAGCAAATCCATTTCTTGCAGAAAAAGACATTACTCCGGTTTTTAAAAATTTCCAGTTATTTTGGTAACTCCAGTAGAATTTATAAAATACAGATTTACTAAATAAAGGAAAAGCTACCTTTAACGTTGTTGAAAAAAAATCACCCTTAGTAGGGTTAAATGGATTGTCCCTGTTTTCAATAACATAGAGCAAAGATATAGCACTAGTATTAAAGTTTTCTATTAAATCGGGGTTTCCAAATTTTTCAGTTATATTTGTTCTATACCACATATATGAAGCTGATATATATGAACTGTGACTTAATTTTTTTATTATAGATTCGCCTAAACCAAATCTGGTAGATTTATAACTTGGGAATATTTCGTCCTCCATCCACATTCTTGTTGATGAATTTATATCACTATTAAACAAATATGGTGTATCATAATTAACAGTTCCTCTAATTTCTTTTAAGCCCAGTTGAAGTGTTGTTGAAAAAGCAGAATAAGAGTTGAATAAATTTTGAACCTGATATTCAATTGTTCCCCTAATACTTCTCCTGTCTTCCCAACCCAACCCAAACCCGTAATATTTTGATTTTTCCGGTATAACCTTAATAATTACATCAATTTCATTGTTCTTTCTAATCTCTGAAAAATTAAAACTACTAAAAATACTACTATTTTCCATTTCTGTCTTAAATTTTTCAACTTCTATTATATTATAAATATCACCTTGTTTAATAGGAAATCTTTTTTTTAATAGACTCTCCTGGGCTCTGCTTGCTCCAATTATTATTAAATCAGAGAGACTAAGTGACTGACCTTCGTCTATTGAGATAAGAATAGATTTTATATGTCCTTTTGATATTTCATAATTAACAACAGCATTTTTAAAACCTTCATTTAGATAAATATTCTTAACTATCTCAATATCTCGCTTAAAGAGGTTTTTAATAAATGGGCCACCTTCTTTTGAATTAAAATCTTTAGAAATAAGGTCTGATGTAATACTGTTGTTTCCATTAAATATTATTGAGTCTATTGTATTTTTTATACCTTCGTTAATAACAAACTCTATGTCAATTTTATTATCATTAAATTGTTTTTTTACATCAATTTTTATGTCTTTAAAGCCCTGGTTGAGATAAAGGTATCTTAAAATATGAACGTCAACAAGCACAGTCTCAATATTAAAGCCAAAGAGTTTATTATAGAGAAGTTTATTAGCATTGATTACCTCTCTAATTCTGTTATTGGAGATAGCAGAGTTTCCAGAAAACGTAATTGTATTTAAATGGTATTTTTTGCCCTTATTAACATAAAATACAATAGTTTTTGTTTTATTTTTAAACTCTAATATCTCGGAACGAATTTTTGCTTTAAGATATCCCTTGGTATAAAGATAGTTTAATAATCTTGTTACACTTTCTTTCTCTGCCCATTTTTCGAACACTTTTTTCTTCCATGCAGCTGAGATAACCGACATTTTTTTTTTCATTCCAATAAATTTGAATATATATTTAAACCCTGGATTTATTTCAATATTTAGATTTACTTTGTCATTGTGTTTTAGAGTAATCTTCTTAAATTGTATTTCCGGGAAAAAATGCTTTTTAGACTTTAATTGTTGTTTTGCTTTATTTATAGCAATATTGATTTGTTTTGGTATATATTGTGTAAAATTAAAATATTTTCTGACTTGTTTTTTCAATACTTGATCTTCAATTTTAATATTAACTCTATTTATTTTTGTTATCTTTCCTTTTTTTAAATTAAATAAAACATCAATCAACCCTTTTTTTTTATTTTTAATTATTTCATAATCTATTTTAGCTTTATCGTATCCATTTAATATAAGAATATTATTTATTTCTAATATTGCTTCGGGTATTTTTTCCTTATAGAAAAAAGTGTTTTTTCTTAAAGAAAAAACTGACCCAATAATATTTAGTTTATTTGATTTATTCTCTTGAAGAATTTTTATTTTTCTTATTTTAAATTTATAATAAAGTATGAATATTAATTCAATTTTTTTATTTTTATTTTTAATCGCTTTAACTTCAATATTTTGAAATTGCCCGGTTTTATTCAAATTATCGATACTTTTTCTTATTTTGATGTGATTATATTTTTCTTCTTTCTTGATAATAAGCAATGAATGAAGATTATTATAATTTGTTTCTGATTTATTAACATACCTGAAATGTATTTTATCAATCATGTGATCTGAATAAATACTTGAATACATTGTTGAGAATAGTATGAGAATAAATATCAAAAAGGTGAATGTCTTTTTCATCTATTAATCCTTTTTCCTAAACCTAATATCAACACTGAATCTGGCATCTTCATTTCGCATTCCAATTAAAGAAATTGTAGGGGATAGTTGATATTGAAAATAAACAACCTCTCTCCTTAGTCCTGTAATATTAGTTGAGTAAACAATTAACATATCTTTTAATACAGCTGTTCCTACTGTAAGCCTGGGGGAATTATCTGTTGAAAATTTTGACAAACTTGTATCTATTCTTAAGAGATCGATACCAAATTTTTTTGCTCTCTTTTGTATTTTATCAGTTAATGCGTTACTTAATAAATATGTTGAACCAATTTGTGAACTGAATTCAACTGAACTTTGTTTTTCAAATAATTCACCAAGGGATATTAATGCAAGAATTTCCTGTTTAGGAAGTGTTGGTGATGCCTTAAATTCTGGAATAGGTTTTTCAGCCGTCCCTTTAATATTAAATTTAATCATATAGTTTTTAATAAATGCCTCTGAATTCATTATTATTTCAGGATTATTTTCGAGTTTATTATTAAAAAGAAGTTTTGCCTTTGTTAATCTGAATTTACTATTTGAAAAATATATTTCTCCTGTTTTTCCTTCCATAACACCTAAAATTATCGGGGACTCAGGTGTACCTTTTAAAGTCAGGTCAAAACTACCTGCTATACTGCCAAAAGAATTAGTCATTTTAATGTTCTTCTTACCATATATTCTTAAATTGAATTGCATATTCTTGACAATATTTGCTCTTGCAGGTGAAAGTTTTGAGCTTGTATAAAATGAAATGCCCTCATCAATCTCTCTTTCCCAAATACCTGAAATTACATTTATATTCCCGTCAAGGGAGAGTTGTTCATTTAGATAATTAATTGATAAATCTGCATTCATATCAAATTGAGTTCTATTCATTGGGAAAATTTTCATCCTGTCACCGGTTAAATTTAACTGAGCCTTATCAACTCCTTGTTCTTTTAGAAAAACATAACCGCTCAAGTTCACTCTACCACCCCCAAGTGTTCCAGTCAGAGATTCAAGTGTAAACCTGCTATTATTATATGTAATAAAACCGGAATAATCCTTTATAGCATGTGAAAAATCCGGAATAGCTATTGTTGAACCTTTAAAGTTTGCTATTCCTGTATTTATTATATTATCGTTTATATCTGTATGCAGCTTTCCTTTAATCTTAATTTTGCCAATATTATTTTCCCATGGCATTATCAAGTTGACATCCTCAATATTAAAAGAATAATTTCCATTATACTTTTCTTTTTTCTTAGCAAAATCAAATGAAAATTTTGATTTAAAATCTGAATTATGAATAAGGCCATCAGACGATAGATTGAAATCATTAAAATCTGTAAATATTTTACTCTCTCCAGTAAATGAAAATTTTCTGTTATTATAGTAACTAATATCTGAAAAATTATACTTTAAATTTATTGGGTCAATAAAAAACTTACCATTCCCTGAAAAAGTTAATTTGCCTTTTCCTGATAATTCACTATATATTTTGCCAATATCCAGTTCTGAAACTTTGCCCGAAATTTTATATTTTAAATTTAAAAAATCAAAATAAACATCTGCTTTACCCTTACCATTCATAAATATATAATCAATATCTCTTAAGAATAGATTACTTGTATCAGAGTCAAAAGAACAGGATAGTTCCAAAAATTTAAAATTCCCAAGAAAAAGTTCTTTTGATTTAATTTGACCACTTATAAAGGGATTATTTTTACCCTTATTATGAACATATTTACAATTACCGTAAATATTTCCAATCGTTGGCGATGGAATATTCAAAATTTTAAATATTTTTTCAGATTGACCATTTATTTTTGTAAAATCAAAAATAGTTTTGCCATTGCCTATTGTAATTATTCCACTTGTTCTCAAGGTTTTATCACTAATTACAATATTTCCCATTATCAGCTCATTTTTTTTGTTAAGACTTAGTGATAAAGAGTCAATGGTTTTATCATTGATGAAAAAATCTTTGCCAAGAAACTCTGCATTAAATTTTAATTGTTCTTTTTTTTCCAGTCCTAATGTAAAATAACCTGTTCCATGTTTCAAGTTCCATCTACTTAAATCAAGCTCTATAAAATGGTTTGAATATTTATTTAAGCCGGACATTTCAGAAATTTTTGCTTTTGCAGTTATCTCAAGCCCCTTATTAATTGAATTAAATTTCCCTTCGATTGCTAAGTCACCAAATTCAGTTTTTAATCTCTGAGACTTAAAACTTGTTATTTTATCTTTTTTTTCAAGAACAAAGTCAACTAAACCATCGATGTTAAATTCACCCTTACTATCCTGTGTTTTTTTTAATAATAACTCTCCCTGTATTTTTTCTTTATTAATCTCAACAGATCCTGTTTCAATTATTCCACCAATAGGAATTGCATTATAAATAGATACAAGTTTTCCAGTTTTTGGTGCAGGGAAATTCTTTGCTTTTATAAATGTTTTTGAACCCTCTGTATTAACTCTGACAAATGAACGTGTTTTACCTGTTTGTAAATAACTTTTCAAATTAATTCTCTTATCAAAACTATTCCAATTGATTTCTCCCTTTAGATTTGAGAATTTTTCTTTTCCAATATAAAAAGATTTTGATTTAAATCGTCCATTGATTTTTATTTCTTCTCCCTGTTTTTTTAAAACATTTAACCTGCTGCTTATAAAACCGGATAGGTTGAACTCCTTTAAAACAGGATATAGTATGTTTTGTGGATTGCCTGAAAAGCCTATGGTTAATCCAAGACCATTGTCACCTGCTATCATTCCAGAAACTTTTAGATTAAAAAAATCTGTTTTCCAATTTGCAGATGATATTTCAATAATTCTATTTTGTTGATATAGCTTTCCTGTAAATCTACCATGAAATTTAACCATATTACCTTGTATTGGGAGTTCTGCCTCAAGAAATGGAGCTTTTACATAGTAAATGATTTTATCTTCATTTCTAATAGATGTTAAATTTAATTTGTTTATTTTAAAAGTGGCTTTATCAATTTTAAAGACCAATTTTCCATTTTTAATTTTAATCTGTTCAAGCTTAAATGAAGTTTTTGTTTTTTCTGACCCGGTTTTAAATAAATTTTTATCAAGTATCATTTCAGGGTTTTCAATAATTAAATTAAACTTTTTTTTCTCCTGAAAAATTGATAAGAATTTTAAATGGATTATTGCCCTTTTAAAAGAGACAATATTTGTTTTTTTTAGTGTAAATTCTCTGATATTTTCAACTTCAATCCTGAAAGGTATAATCGATATACCGACATCAGAAAAATTTATTTTATTTTTTAAATTTGAATTGACTAATTTATAAGTATAAAACCTTAAAACAAAATATCCTGTAAGTAAAATTAAAAAAGAAAAAAAAAAAAAAGGAGTAATTTATACCTCTTCTTCATTTTTTTCTTAATTATATTAACTTGCTCTGATATTTTGTCAGTAATTTCCATAATTTATATGATTTATTTTTTAACCTTTTCCCAGTCACTTAAAAATTTTTCCATTCCAATGTCTGTTAATGGATGTTTTAATAGTTTTCCAAGAGTAGAGAATGGAATAGTAGCGATGTCAGCACTTAAAAGCATTGACTGTACAAAGTGAAGTGGATGTCTTACAGATGCAACAATAATTTCAGTATCATAAGCATAATTATCAAATATTCTCTTGATATCATCAACAAGCTCCATACCATCACCTGAAATATCGTCAATTCGTCCAACAAATGGAGAAACATAAGTAGCGCCTGCCTTTGCAGCAAGAACAGCCTGAGACGCTGAAAAAATAAGGGTAACATTTGTCTTGATATTTTTTTCAGATAAAGTTTTTACGACTCGTAATCCTTCAAGATTTATTGGAACTTTAATTACAACATTATCTGCTATCTTTGCATATTTTTCTGCCTCTGCTATCATATCTTCAAAATTCGTAGCTGTAACTTCTACTGAAACAGGACCCGGTACTAATGAAAGAATTTCTTTAACAAGAGGAATGAACTCTTTACCCTCTCTTGCAATCAAAGATGGGTTTGTTGTAACTCCATCAATAACGCCATAATCCATTGCTTTTTTTATTTCATCAATATTTGCTGTATCTAAAAATATTTTCACTGTTTTCTCCTTTACTATAATGTTTTTTAATTAAAAATTATATCAGAATTAATAAAAAATGTAAATGTTGAGATTTTTTTATTTTTATAGTATATTTACTTACCTAGGAGGCAAATTGAGATATTTTTATTGTGCCAAGGCTGAGTATGTAAATGTAATTTCACAACAGGGAATAAGTTCAAATGAAAAAGCCATACCAATTATAGTTGTTGATGAACGATTTTTGATGTATCAATTTGTTATAGACTCATATGCTTTTGAAATTTTAGAAACAGATGAGTTTTGTTTTTTTGAAATATCAGCAGAAGCAATTGCCAGCAATATTGTTGATTTGCAAACAGATAACCTCTTTGCTCCTTTTTTTAAATTACTCCAACAATCTAATATTGGCAAAAATTTTTTAACCCCACAGGTTACTGACAGGTATGATAGCATGGGGTTTGACATTGGCGTGTTTTTGGTAGAAAATAAGCAAAATTTCAATGACACATATAAAAGAAAAATTCTTGAATATGCTAAGGAATCTCAATAACTCAGGTAATATTATTTGCTTTTTGAAATTTTATTTTTAATTCTTATAATTTCACTATTGATTGATTCTGTTTCATACTTGAAGGTGTTTCTGTCTTTTTCAATTGTAAATTGCAAACCCTTTATTTTATTTTGCATCTTTCTCTTTAACTCATCCTTAGTCTTAAAGCAATCAATCATAACAGAGGTAATAATTAACCCTGTTATCAATATTCCAAATAGGTATCCTAACATAGGCTAATGATAAGAATTAAATAGATATTTGTCAACTATTTTAATGATTTTAATTATCTTTGTTTAATAATTTGTCAGCAAAAGTTTTTATTAGTACTGAGCCCAAAGGAGCTGTGATAATAATACTTAAAACTGCAATTGCAAGTATTGTTTCGCCTGAATTAATACCAAGAGATAGAGGAATGGCTCCTAAAGCAGCTTGAACCGTTGCTTTTGGGGTATAGGCCATTACACAGAATAGTCTTTCTTTATAGTTTAATTCTGATTTTATTAAGGATGTGAATACGCCTATGCTTCTACCAAGAAGTCCAATAAAAATAATTAATAAGGCAGAAAATCCGATTTTTGGAAGTTGAGAAATGTCAAGAACTGCACCAATGAGTACAAAGAGAATTATTTCGGCAAGAACCCATACTTTGCTAAATTTTACACTTAGCCTTTTAGCCAGTACATCATATTTGCTCAAAATGATATAACCCATTGATATAATCCCTATAAGACTGGCAATAGGAATAATGTTTGATTTTTCAAGGTAATTGAAAAGAATGGCTATTGTCATAAATATAAGTACTTTTTTTGTATCTCTAATATTTCTGTTTTTCTTAAAATAACCTACAAATAATTGTCCTATTAATAGCCCAATAATAATTCCTAAAATTATACTTATTGGGATATTTAGAAGAAGTCCTGCAATACTCTTTGTGCCTCCATTTTCAAAATCAACAAAAATACCAAAAAAAGTTATTGCAAATATTACATCAATTGACGCTCCTGCAAGTATCATAGTTGGTATGGATTTATTTTTACCCAAATTTTTTTCTTTTAAATCAATCATACCCGGAACTATAATTGCGGGAGATACAGCTGCAATTGTAAAAGCTAAAATAGAGGCTTCGACAAAACTTAGTCCAAGTAGAAATCTGCCTGCAGACATAAGAAATATTGCCTCAATCATTATGGGAATACTCCCCATTTTTAATGCAAGACCTCCAATTTGCTTTAAATTTTTCTTATTAATCCCAAGACCTGCCCTTATAAGGATTACAATTAATGCAGACGTTCTCAGTTCTGGTGAAATTTCTAATAAACCGTCTGATATAAAAAAGAGGTCAATGATTTCTTTTGATAAGCTTGTACCAATTAAATTTCTTGTATAAGGTCCAAGTAAAATACCTGCAAAAATCATACCGAGTAGTTCAGGCAATTGCATTCTTTTGAAAATATAAGCAAAGAATAAGGCAATTAAAACAATAATAGCGATATTTGCAAGCATAGAGCATATTAACTTATAGTCGATAGAAATGCAATATTTACTTGACAGTTAAAAAAGAAATTGGTAGTTTAACGACTATGGAAAACAATAAAATTAAATTGGTTGCAGCTCTTGGTAATCCCGGGAATGAATATTTAAGAACAAGACATAATATTGCCTGGCAAGCCATTGAATATCTTAGCTTTTATGATGAGTTGAACTGGACAGAAAAGTTTAATAGTGAATATAGTACATACACAATTGATGACGAAAAGGTTTATTTTATAAAACCCATGACATATATGAATAGAAGTGGTGATGGAATTCTGGCATTATTGAAATATTTTAAAATTGATATTGAAGAAATAATTATTATCCAGGATGAGTTGGAGCTTGACTTTGGAACTGTTAGTTTAAAAAATGGTGGTGGTCTTGCAGGACATAATGGACTTCGCTCAATTGCCGCAAATTTGGGAACAAAAGATTTCTATAGATTTAGACTTGGTATATCAAGACCTCCAGCAGGAGGCGATATAACAAACTATGTGTTGGGCAATTTTAACTCATTTGAAAAAGAATTACTTCCAGATTATTTTGGGAAAAGTGCAGAAATATTAGAAGCAATTTTAGAAAATGGTTGTAAAAATTACGAAAAAAAATATAAGAAATTTAAAACTGTTTAAATAGTATTTCTTAATTATTTTTCATGAAAAAACATTTGATATATTAAAAGAAAATATTTATTCCTACCCCTGTACTTATTCCTCCGAAGTTGTTTTCTACATCATCAATAGTATCTTTTGCAATTGTGTATCCCAACTTTAAATACAGTCCTATTAGATTACTTATTTTATATTGAAGTTTTGTTCTTAATCTGAACCCTATGCAAGAATCCTTGTTTTCAAGTTCAAGGTCTATTAGTTTTTCCGTATAAGAGATTGAGACTAAACCTAACTCTCCGCTTAAGCCTAATTTTTCAGAGAACTCTTTAAAATACCCTGCACCTAGGGAAAGAATTTTTTGATCCATATTTAAGGTAAAATCCCATTCGGGAGTTTTTCCGTCAACCTTATAAAATTCATATCCACCAATAACATATAAGTTATCTGTGAAAAAATATCCCAGATTAATTTCAGGAACCATTATTGATGATTTATATGCTTCTTTGAAGTCTACATCAGAATTTGAAAAAAGGCTTACCGATACATCAACATAAAATCCCTTTTCAGCACTTTTAACAATTGAAGGTATAAATAATAAACACAATACCAATATTACCATCATACTATAATTTTTGTTTTTTTTAATCATTTTAATTCTCCTTTATTCAAGGACAAAAACATGGTTTTGCCCCAATAATTTTTAGATTTTAAATTTTTCAATTTTTAAATTACAAACCTATATAGTTTTAGTTTCTGACTCAGAAAGAATATTTCCTGAACTGCCGTAAGCTACTACTTTATAAGTATAACTCTTGTCTTTATCAATATTTTTGTCATAAAAGGTATAACTATTATCAAGAATATTAGATGAATCTATTTCTGATATTAATTCAAACTGACTACCTGATACTTTTCTATATATCCCATAGCTTTTTATATTTTGATTTTTTAAATTCTCTACAATAAATTTTAATTCACCAATATGAAATTTGAAACTATAAGCCTTAACTTCTTTTCTTATTGCATTTAAATATATTCTAATATTTCTAATAATAACTTCAATCTCATCTGATATTGCCCTATTTTCATCGTCAACAGCCAAGACCTTTATCTTATGGACACCATCATTATAATCTAAGGTATTCCAGTCTATTGAATATTTTGTAAATGAGCCTTTATTTAAGGTAATATCATTCTGTATTTGCAAATTAAAAATAGTTTTTGTTGATTGTTTTGTATTAATAGTATCAGAGATTGATATAATTTTATTAGGTCTTTTTCTAAGAAAAGCAATTATCTTATTATTTTCTTCCATTCCATCTTTATCAATATTTATTTCATAGTTCTTTGACTTTTCATTAAATTTTGTTTTTATGGTTTCAACTCTTTCTTCCTCTGTCTCTATCATATTTTCAATTCCATAAATTTTCTTACTTATCAAATCAATTTTTATATTTTCAT
Organism: Candidatus Aminicenantota bacterium; assembly: GCA_029939015.1. Classification (GTDB taxonomy): domain Bacteria; phylum Acidobacteriota; class Aminicenantia; order UBA2199; family UBA2199; genus JAOZTV01. The sequence continues at coordinate 558 of JAOZTV010000053.1, read as the reverse complement.
ATTGCATCCAGTCTTCGAGAATGATCCCTTGAGCGAATTCTATAAAAACTTCATTAAAAGCATTAATCTTAATGTTCTTAACTGGTATTTTTTTATTAAATACACCTTTTATATCTCCATTTATCATTATTTTTTTCAGGATATTGTCCCCATTAATAAAAATATAATCAGCTTGATCAATATCAAATATTATTTCTAAGAAAGAGGCTTCTTTCATACCATCAGTCTGTTTTAAACTTCCATTTCCTAAAAGTATATTATCAATATAAAATTCAACAAAATTAACTGTAATAGATGCCATTGCTCTTATACTAACTATTCCATTAACTATAACATCATTATATGGATTCATAATCTCTATTTCAGCAATATCCTTTAAGCTTGTAAATATTACATTCTGTCCATAAGCTGTTCCATAAGAGTTTTTTGCATAAGCTCTTATATAATAAGTCTGTCCTGGTATCAAACCATTAATATTACTATTAAAACTTCCGGTTCCAGAGCCGTCATTAGAGTGAAAGCTATTTAAAGTTGGATTTGAAGATAGACTCCAGCATA
>JAOZTV010000052.1:5110-12977 GCA_029939015.1 Candidatus Aminicenantota bacterium | reverse complement strand
TGGGAAAATTATTAATGTTGATAAATTAACCTATGCAGGTAATCCTGATAATTTATCAGATATTAGTTTGAAATATGCTAAAGATCGTTATTGTTTTGAAAGGCTTGATATTTGTGACTTGAAAAGAGTTGAGGCGATATTTGAAAAATATAATATAGATACTGTTGTACACTTTGCTGCTGAATCTCATGTTGATAGATCTATATCAGGACCAGAGGAATTTATCCAAACTAATATTGTTGGTACATTTAATCTGCTTGAGAGTGCAAGAAAGTTTTGGGTGAAAGATGGAAATAACATAGACAATTTTTTGTTTCACCATGTTTCAACAGACGAAGTTTATGGAAGTTTAGGTGATACCGGATTGTTTTATGAAAACACCCCTTATGACCCAAGAAGTCCGTATTCAGCATCAAAAGCATCATCTGACCATCTTATAAGATCTTATTTTCATACTTACAATCTGCCTGTAACTCTTTCAAATTGTTCAAATAATTATGGTCCATATCAATTTCCTGAAAAACTGATTCCATTAATGATATTAAATGCTATTGAAGGGAAAAAATTGCCTATATATGGGGATGGTAAAAACATCAGGGACTGGCTATATGTTAAAGATCATTGCTCAGCTATTTGGTCGATCATAAACAAAGGAAAAACTGGAGAAACATATAATATTGGTGGTAATTCAGAAGAAACAAACATTAATATTGTAAAAGAAATTTGTAATGTTTTGGAAAATATATGTCCATATAAAGGAAAAAAATATTTAGATCAAATTATATATGTAAAAGATCGTCCTGGACATGATAGACGTTATGCAATAAATTTTGATAAGATTAATAAGGAACTTGGTTGGAGTCCTTCAAAAAACTTTGAAAAAGGATTAAAGAAAACAATACAATGGTATCTTGATAATATGGAATGGGTAAATAATATTAAAAGTGGTGAGTATCAGAATTGGATAAATAAAAATTATGGAGATAGAGATGAAGAATAGAATATTAGTTACAGGTGGTGCAGGGTTTATTGGTTCACATTTGTGTGAAAAACTTTTAGATCTTGGTAACGAAGTTATTTGCCTTGATAATTTTTTTACAGGAAATAAGGCAAATATTGTTAATTTATTAGATAATAAAAGTTTTGAATTTATAAGACATGATATTATAAACCCGATTATGCTGGAAGTTGATCAGATCTATAACTTAGCTTGTCCTGCTTCACCGGTTCATTACCAGTATAATCCCATAAAAACAATTAAAACCTCTGTGATGGGTACAATAAATATGCTTGGGCTTGCAAAAAGAGTAGATGCAAAAATACTTCAGGCGTCAACTTCAGAGGTATATGGTGACCCAGAGATTCATCCACAGGTTGAATCGTATTGGGGAAATGTTAATCCAATAGGTATCAGAAGTTGTTATGATGAGGGTAAAAGATGTTCTGAAACTTTATTCTTTGATTATCATAGGCAAAATCAAGTAAATATTAAGGTTGTACGAATATTTAATACTTATGGACCTAATATGCATCCAGATGATGGTAGAGTTGTCAGTAATTTTATTGTTCAGGCCTTAAAGGGTAAGAATATTAGTGTTTATGGAAAAGGTGAACAGACAAGATCTTTTTGTTATGTTGATGACATGGTAGATGGATTAATTAAGATGATGAACTCAGAGAATGGTTTTACAGGTCCTGTAAATCTTGGAAATCCAAATGAGATGACAATAGTAAATCTTGCAGAATTAATTATAAAACTTACAAATTCTAAGAGTAAAATTATATTTGAACAATTACCAAAAGATGACCCTCAGCAGAGACAACCAGATATTTCTCTGGCAAAAAAAGAACTCAATTGGCAACCTGAAACTAAACTCGAACAGGGTTTAGAAAAAACCATATCATATTTTAGAAATCTTCTTTTCTAAATAATGCTCAAAATCCTATATCTTGATGATGACTTAGTTGCTGTACATAAACCTTCAGGACTAATGGTTCATAAGAGCAGGATAACCGATGATAAAACTTTTTTATTGCAGCAATTAAGAGATCAGATTAAGAGGCCTGTATATCCAGTTCATAGGTTGGATAGGCCAACTTCAGGAATTGTATTATTTGCCTTGCATTCAGAGGCTGCTTCTAAAATTTGTAATATGTTTCGTTTTCAGGAAATAAAAAAAACATATCTTGCCTTAGTGCGTGGTTATATAGATTCAGAGAACATAATTGATTATCCCTTAAAAAATGAAGATACAAATATAATTCAGGATGCTATTACAGATTATTTTCCGATAAAAACCGTCGAATGTAAGATTCCTGTTGGTCCTTATGATACATCCAGATATTCATTGGTTAGGATAATGCCTAAAACAGGTCGCAAACACCAGATTCGGAGGCATTTTGCACATATTCGTCATCCAATAATCGGGGACGTTAATCATGGAGATGGAAAACATAATAAGATGTTTAGAACAGAATTTAATATTAACAGACTTTTACTTATGGCTCATAAAATAGAATTCATACACCCTTATTCACAAAAAAATATTATAGTCAATGCACCTATTGACAACGAATTAAATAATTTATTTGCAAAACTATTTAATTCTTAACTTCAAATTTTAACCCTTTTTTAATGAAAACAGCGGAGTTCTATGTTAAAATGATTTATGAAAGAGGAACGGAAATATATTGGTGGTCAGAAAGATCTGTTAGACAACAAAAAGAGTGCAGTCAGGAAGTATAGGGATCTTTTTATTGGAGACACTTCGTTTCTCTATTTCATGAAATATGAGTTAATAATTACTTTGTTCTCTAATATACCTGGTGCATTGGGCTTTGTCTTAAGAAAAATATTTTTTAAAAAATTATTTAAGAAAATTGGGCAAAATGTTGTTTTTGGTAGAAACATGATGATAAGGCATCCTCAAAAAATTATTATTGGCGATAATGTTGTTTTTGACGATAATTCTGTGATTGATGCAAAGGGTAAAGATAATAAAGGAATTACTCTTGGAAATAATGTATTGATTGGCAGAGGCACTACTATATCCTGTAAGGGTGGGAATATTGATATTGGTGACTTTACAAATATTGGTCCATCAAATACAATAATTTCAGAGAGTAAAATTACTATAGGTGCTTATGTATTTACTGCTGGTCATTTATATATGATAGCAGGTGGTAATCATACATTTGAGCGAAAAGATATTCCTATTTGGAAGCAGCCATCTATATCTAAAGGTGGTATTATTATTGAAGATGATGTCTGGATTGGAGCTTCTGCTACAATTCTGGATGGTGTAAAAATTAGAACGGGTTCAATTATTGGAGCTGCAACATTGGTTCACAGGAAAATGCCTGCATATTCTGTGGCGATTGGAAACCCTGCTCAGATTATTAAAAAAAGGTAAATATAAATATAGGCAAATAGGCAGAGAGGCAGAGAGGCAAGGAGTAAGAAAACAGAATGTTTTTTAATAATTATTCTTTAGTTATAAAGGTATCTATTAAGAACTATGTTTTTAGACTCTTTGCCTCCCTGCCTCCTTGCCTCTCTGCCTTATAATAAAGGAGAATGATTTTATGAAACGGAATATTGATGAATATATAAATAAAGACTATGATATGATAATTATTGGTGGTGGTATATATGGTATTATGCTAGCACTAGAGGGATCACGAAGGAAACTAAAAACGCTTTTACTTGAAAAAAAAGACTTTTGTGGTAATACCAGTTTAAATCATTTAAGAACAGTTCATGGTGGCTTAAGGTATCTTCAATCGGCAGATCTTCCAAGATTTTTTGAGTCTGTAAAGGAGAGGAAATGGTTTTTAAAGTATTTTCCTGACGATGTTAATATTATGTCATGTTTAATGCCTCTTTATGGAAAGGGCTTACATAGAAATCCAGTTTTGAAAATTGCTTTATTATTGAATGATATATTATCGTTTAACAAAAATTCAGGTGTTTCAAAAAAAAACAAAATGCCGATGGGCAAAATTATTTCAAAAAAAAATATAAAGAAAATGTTTCCAACAATAGATATGAATGGACTTACCGGTGTTGCAGAATGGTTTGATGCAAGTATGCCTGAACATCAAAGACTCTATATGAAGATTCTGAAAAAAATCGAAGAACTTGGGTCAACAAACTTAAACTATGTAAAAGTTACAGGGCTAAAAAAAAATGCTGAAAATAAGATGCAGGGTGTTATTGCAAAAGATATTACTACAGATGAAGATATTGAATTTAATGCACCTGTTGTTATCAATGCTGCTGGGCCTGATAGTAGAGAAATATCAACTTTATTTGATAAAGATTACCCTGAACTATTCAAGAAGAGGCTTTTACTATGGAATATTCTTTTTGACAGAGAGGCTCTATCTGATAGTGCTTTAGCCTTAAATCCAATAAAGGGTGGTGGGCATACTTATTTTTCTCATCCTTTAAAGAATCGCTTTATGGTTGGAACCGGTGAAATCATTGTAGAAAAAGGCAAAGATGAATTAAAGGTTCCAAAAGAAGAAATGAATAAAATTATTGATGACCTGAATCAGGCTGTCCCAGAACTAAATCTTACCGACAAAGATGTTTTAAGGGTGTATTCTGGTGTTTTACCTGCGTCAGATAATGAAAGATTATCTAAGAGGGAAGCGATAATTGATCATGCTCAAAATGGTGGTCCAGAGGGATTATATAGTCTTGCTGGAATAAAATTTACAACAGCAAGGCTTGTTGCAGAAAAACTTATAAAAAACATTTTTCCAAATAAAGATAAAGTTTCTTATGAAGAAATATTTAAGAATAAAGAGAAAAAGGATGCATTTTTTACTTATGATTGGAAACCTGAAACAGATGATGATTTAAAACAATTGAAAAATATTGTAAAAAATGAGTCAGTTTTTCATCTCAGTGATCTGATATTAAGAAGAACATCTCTAGGTTATAACCCCAAAAGAGCTATGGAAATTTTACCTAAACTTAAGCCTCTATTCAATTTCACCGAAAAAGAATGGCTGGAAGAAATAGAACTATTAAAAAAAGAAATAAATATTTGTTACAAAGTTTTATAGTGTAACCTCTATGTTTTTATACAACTTTTTAGTAGAAAAAAATGTAAGCGTGAGGTGACTTTCTCTGTAGCGTGCCCCGCAGGGAGCCTGGAATGCCCAGGCGACTGAGGACATGGAAATCAAAATTGAGAACAATTTTGATTGTTAGTGAAAGAGATATCACCGGAAGCGACAATATACAGTTTTTTTTATTTTTATGAGGCGGAGTAGATATGTCCAATGAGTTGACTTTTTTTTTAATTATTGATATCTTTTTTTTATGAGTGAACTTAAATGATATTTCCTTATGGTCAGGAACGGAATTCTGTCAGGCTTTTGCCTTGGGTAACTATTATTATTGTCCTTTTAAATTTTATTATTCATTGGAATATTACATCTAAAAATGAAAAAGTCACAATAGAATTGAATAAAATTGGTTTCAAAGCCTTGAAGTATTGGCGAACGCATCCATATCTTGAGATTACAAAAATGTTCAGCAACGATCAAATTAATTTGAAGAATTCAGGACAGATTAAGAAAGCTATTGAGATGTTTAGAGACAAGTATGAAAAAGAAATTCCTAGTGAAGAGCTTGTTAGAGAGGAACAAAAGCTTCTTGATATATATATAGCTGAGTTTAACGATACAAAAGTAAAATTACCTGTTTTAAAATATGGTTTCACACCTGTAAAGAAAAATTTTATAAATTCAATAACATATATGTTTATTCATGGAGGTTGGATACATCTACTGTCTAACCTTTTTTTACTATATCTGGTTGGTCCTTATATTGAGGATGTATGGGGAAAACCTATGTATGCTATTGCATATTTAGCAATCGGAGCATTGTCTGCCTTTGCCTTTGCGGCACATTATCCTGATATGGCTGGACCTTTGATTGGGGCTTCCGGGGCAATATCAGGGATACTTGGTGCCTTTCTTGTAAGATTCTGGAATGCGAAAATCAAATTTTTCTATTGGTTCTGGTTTATTTTTGGAACATTTAAGGCTCCTGCCTGGCTAATGATACCTCTATGGTTTGGCAATGAGATATTAACCGCAAAACAGATGGACTCTTTATACACAAATGGCAGTGGTGTAGCTCATTGGGCTCATGTATGGGGTTTTGTATTTGGAGTATTAATTGCCTTTGCAATAAGTTATTTTAAATTTGAACAGAAAGTTGTGAACAAAAACTATAATGAAAAATACACTTTTACAAATAAGGGCTTTTTAGATTATGAAGAGGCGGTAAAGCTTAAAGAGGCTGGAAAGGTAGATGAGGCTTTTGCACTATTGTTTGAATCAGCAAAAAATGATTTTAAGAATACTGATGTAATTGAATTATTATGGGTAACAGCAGAACAATTAGAAAGAATAGATGAAGTTAAGGCAATCTTTATTAAACATATTGAATATGAATTAAGAACAGACAGGCTTGAAGCGGCACAATTTCATTATAATAAATTAATAAGTTTATATCCTGCAACTGAACTTAATGTGCAGCTTAGTCTTATTTTGATACAATATTTAATTGAGATTGATTTTAATAAAGATGCATTGCAATTATCAAACTCAATATATCAGAGAACTAAAAATGAATCACTCGCAGGCTTTTTAATTCCCTTTTCAGCAGTTTTGCTCAGGCTTGATTCAAAACATTTTGAAGAGATTGTTAAGCGTACAATTAGTAATCTGGAGGTTCCAGCAATTAATAAAGAAGGATTAAAAAAAGATCTTGCTGATTATTTAAAAAACACAAAAAATAAAACGTCAGGTATTGAAACAAAGAATATGGCTATTATAAGAGCAGTTCCTGTTTCAGTGAATAAAGAAAAAATTGTTTTAAATATTAAAGATAAGGGAAAAACCACATTATTATTAAATAAAATTAAATATATCTCTGTAGTGAAAATAATGTCTTATAATTCAAGGACTATTTTCCTGATAGATTTGTTTTTAAATGAAATGAGTGATGAGAATATGAGAATTATTAGGACGTTTAGTATAGATTTTGATCCAATGAAATTTATTCCAAATGCAAAAAACGCTGGAGATGCATTTAAAACATTTGTTATGGCTCTATTAAAATATAGCGGTGCAAATCCTTTTTATGACATGGATTATCTTATATTAAGAAAGGTAAAAAGCTTTGAATCAATTGAGGAATATGATAAATCATTAAATACATAATATAAAATACTTATAGGTAAAAGTGAGATTTTTTTTAATTATTTATATATAATAATCTTGGGGAGATTATTATGAAAAAAAAATTATTTATTTATGCTCTTTTTTTGTTTAGTGTTTTTGGGTTTGCGGTTGATCCTATTAATATAGTTTTACCGGCAGGGCAATTTTTTGTTGGAATGGATGCTACGTTTACTATACAAAACCCTGATAACACCTTAGTTTATCAATGGAGCTTTGATGATGGCACACCTGTACAGACTGGCGCATCAGTGATACATTCATTTAAAGAAGCAAAGACTTATAAGATAAGATGTGCTGTTCAGAATATAGCAATACAACTTGCCCCTGATGAAGAAAACTTTACTGTTAGTGATAATAGGAATATGCAAATACAGGGTGGGCCTTTTATAGCAGGAACAGAAGTAAATATAAATACAAATAATTTTGTTAAGAATAATCTAAAATGGGATTTTGGTGATGGTTCAGCAGTTCAAAATGGTTCAAAAAATATAAAGCACATTTTTCAAAACCCAGGGACATATACTGTTAAAGCTTTTGATTTTGGTGGAAACACAACTACTGCTATTACAGCAAATGTCACAATTATTGCTGATAATAG
>JAOZTV010000052.1:0-5010 GCA_029939015.1 Candidatus Aminicenantota bacterium | reverse complement strand
CTGATAATAGGTCTATAAGTTTTTCTGTTCAATCGGTATTTGTTGGTCAGACTGTAAATTGTACTGCTTCAAACTTTTCTTCAAATAATTTAAAATGGGACTTTGGAAATGGTGTTAAGAATGGAGGAAATGCTATTGCCAATAAATATACTGCTCCTGGAAACTATACCGTTAAGGTATCTGAGCCTTCTAATACTTCACTTGGAAATGTAACAAAAACCATTTTGGTCAAACCAGAGAATAGAAGTATTCAAATTAATTCTAATAATCCAGCTCTTTATCAATCAATAGCTTTTACTGCAAATAATTTTACAGGTTCAAACATTGAATGGGATTTTGGTGATGGTATAAAAAAAAACGGAAATCGTAGTATTTCATATTCATATTCAAGAAAAGGACAATTTAAGATTATTGCAAAAGAAATTGGGTCCGATAGACCTGAAATTAAAAAAATGCTGGCAATAAACAGAGATATAAGGCAAATAGAAATTAGTCCTAATAGGATAAACGTTGGTGATTTTGCAAATATCAAATTGAAAAACTCTACAGTAAATACAATGGACTGGAAAATTGGTAATGAAACAAAGCGAAATGTACCACCTGCATTAAGATATCAGTTTATTGATCCCGGAAATTTTGAAATTATAAGTAGTATTCACGGGCAAAGTTCAATTATTAAAAGAATTACAGTGTATGAAACAAGAAAGATAATAATAAAAATGAGATATCTGTTTGAAGGCATGAATATTGAGTTTGGTACAATGAATTTTAAAGGAACAGCTTTAAGATGGGATTTTGGTGATGGTGTAATTAAAAATGGTGGAAATAAGATAGCACATCAATATAAAAGAGCAGGCAATTATTCAGTTAAGGTATATGGTTTTAATGGAAAATCCAAAATACCGGTACTTCATAGAATAAGAATTATTTCTGATAACAGAAAGGTTACTTCAGTTTATAAGAATTCTTATGCAGGTGCACAGGCTGAATTTAATGCCAAAGGTTTTATTGACAATAGAGTAACATGGGATTTTGGCGATGGTACAATTCTTACTGGTAGTTCTTCTACAAAGCATACTTATAAAAGTCCGGGGTCATATACCGTTAAGGTTGTCGATATGGGTGGCAGAGGAATAAAACAAATTGTAAAAAAAATTGTAGTAAAAAGGGATACAAGGAAATTGTCATTGCCACAGAAAATTACCGCTGGTGTTCCTGTAAATTTAGGATTAAAAGGATATTTGTCAGGAAAATATGAATGGAAATTTGACGATGGGTCAGTTGATTATGGAAATAGTTTGGTCTCAAAGGTGTTTAAAAGAGCTGGTATAGTAAAGGTTACCTTATTGGATAAATTAAAAAATGATCCTCCGTTTACAAAGATTATAAAAATAGTTCCTGATAAAAGATCTTTAGTTGCGTCTGTAAAAGCAGTACTTCCTAAGGGAAAAGTTGTGTTTACAGCATTAGAATTTTTGGGTAAACAGATTAAATGGGATTTTGGAGATGGTACTTCCAAAATTTCAAGTGCAAAGTCTATATCACATACTTATTCTAAACAAGGGAAATATAGGGTTATAGCTTCAGATTTTGGAGGCAAGGGAAAAAAACTGTTTCAAAAAGAAATAATTGTTAGTAATATTTTACCAGGATTTAAAATTGAAACAATTGAATTCAAATTTAACGATGGCAAATATTATAAAATTGCTCAGAAAAATCAATATAAATTAGGGTATAAAATGAGGATTAAAGCTTCGGGAACCGGAATTTTAACAGGGAAAATAATTGTTGATGGTATGACTCTTGGTTTATTTGAAATTTTTATGAATGGCAATAAGATAGGTTATTTAAAAGATAATGTAAAACCTAAATTACCTTTATTGGAATTGGGTATGCATAAACTGTCTTTTGAATTTACAAATTATAAATTTTCGGGACAAAAACCAATACTAAGATATTTTGTGACTATGGGAAAGAGCATTTTATTAAAAACACCAAAGGATAATTCAATATTAAATGCTTCAAAAGCAACAAAATTTGCCTGGACTACTCCATATAAACATTTAGACTATGAATATTCTTTTTCTGTAATACCATTTCAGTTTTTAAATGATAACCAGATAAAATGGAAAAAGTCAGAAACTAAAAATTCATTCTTATTAGATTTTAATAAATCTAAAAAAATGAAATATGGATATCTTATAATTAGAGCTAAAGATAGAAATGATAGTGTGAAAACTGTTTCACAAATTTATTTTTTCAGGATTAAATGATAGTAGAATAATTAGGGAAAAGGGATAAGGGATAAGGGATAAGGGTAAAATTAGCTAATTAGAACTATTTTTTTATCAATAAGTACATACTATTCTCTAACCCCTATGTCTGAAAAGAATTTGACAAAAGGTGTTTTGTTTTATAAAATACCCTTTGATTTCATTAAAAATCTTTTAATATAATATAATTTTAGTGTATAATTATGTAGAGGATAATTAATAAGAAATAATGGCACTCTTTCAGAATTAAAATCTAGTGTAATTTGAGGTTTAAATCTGATTAATTAAAAAAATAGGTGCAGAGGAGAAGTAATATGGCAGAAACAACACAATCCAAAGAAGTTGGTAAAGGTGACGAATTTTCAGAAATGATGAAGGAGTTTGACCTCCAATCTATTAGTTTTGATACACCAGTAAAAGGTATAATTATTGACATATCTGATAGAAGGGCAATTCTTGATATAGGTCGTAAAACTGAAGGTATTCTGGATGTAGAAGAATTAAAGGGTTGGAATGGAGAAGTTAGTCATAAGGTTGGTGATACTGTTTCTGTTATTTTAAAAAGAGTAAATAGAAAAGAGGGATATATACTTGTTTCAAAAAAAGAACTTGATGACATTGAAGGTTGGCAAAATATACAAAAGGCGTTTGCAGACAATACTATAGTTGAAGGAAGGATTTCAAGAACATTGGGTGATAATAAAGGTTATATTGTTGAAACTGGTGTTGACATGTTCTTACCACTCAGCCATGTTGATCTAAAAAAGATTAAGAATCCAAAATCAATGATAGGTAAAGTTTTTGAATTTAAAGTAATTAAATTAAATCAAAGAGAAAAAACAGGCGTTTTGTCGAGAAGAGTTATTCTCGAGGAAGAAAAAAATAAAAAGACTGCTGAAGTTTTTGACTCAGTAAATGTTGGAGATATTGTAAAGGGTAAGGTTGTTTCAATAATGGACTATGGTGTTTTTGTTGATATTGGCGGAGTTGATGGACTTGTTTATAAAGAAAATATATCCTATGGTAGAATTAATCACCCAAAGGAAAAAATTAAAAAGGGCGATGAAGTTGAAACAAAAATTCTCGATATAGACAAAAAAAACGGGAAAATAGCACTTGGCATTAAACAACTTCATACTGATCCATGGGAAGATATTGAAAACAAATATCCTGTTCATACAAAATTAGTTGCTAAAGTTTTAAAAACAGTGGAATTTGGTGCTTTTATTGAATTAGAAGATGGAATTGAAGGTTTATTACATATATCTGATTTATCATGGGATGAGAAGCCAGAGGCAGTTGAAGGATATGTTGCTGTTGGAGATGAACTCTGGGTACAGGTAATAGAGTTAAATAAAAAAGACAGAAAAATTAAACTTGGTTTAAAACAGCTTGAGTTACGTCCTGAAGACAAATATATTCAAACTAAAAAAAGAGGCGAGATAGTAACAGGTATTGTAAAAAAAATACTTCCATCGAGGGTATTTGTTGAATTGGAAAAAAACGTCGAAGGTGTAATTAAAATATCTGATATATCTTATTTTAGAGTTGAATCGCCAAGAGAGTTTTTAAAAGAAAAAGAAAAAATTGATGTAATGATAATTGGTACCGACCTTGATAGAAATTATAAAATTAAATTGGGATTAAAACAGCTATCCGATGAAGAATGGAGAGATTTCTTTAAGAAAAATAATCCTGGAAATGTTATAGATGTTAAGGTTAAAAAAGTTAATGAATTTGGAATAAGTGTTGAAATAACAAAAAATATTGAAGGATTTGTTAAATTAAGTGAAATTGGCGAAAAAAGAATAAATTTTGAAGAAGCAAAGGAAATGTTCAAAACTGGAGATGTTAAAGAGGCTTTAATTTTAAATACTTATCCGGATAAAAAGAGAATTTATTTGAGCTTTCAGAAAGTTGAAAAAAAGAGAGAAAGAGAAGAATTAGAAAAATATGGAAAATCGGATAATGAGTCAGTTACAACTATTGGCGAATTATTCCAAAATGCTATTGATAAGAAATAATGAAATTTTTACAGGCTCCATGGAGATGGAGCTTTATATCAGGGCTGATAAATAAAGAAAACAAATGTGTTTTCTGTTCAGCCCAAAAACAGGAGGGGCTTGACTCTCTGGTATGTTATAGGGGCAGGAATTATTTTGTTATTTTAAATAAGTACCCCTATAATACAGGTCATTTGATGGTCGTCCCCTATAAACATCTAACAAACCCCGGCGAAATATCTCCTGAGGATACAATGGAAATGTGGTCATTGATGAATAAATCCCTGGATATATTAAAGGAAAATTTTTCTCCTGATGGATTTAATATTGGAATGAATATTGGAGATGCATCGGGGGCGGGAGTTAAGGGTCATTTTCATCTTCATATTGTGCCAAGGTGGAGTGGGGATTCTAATTTTATGGCAGTAATAGGAAAAACAAAGGTAATGTCTTATGATTTGGAAGAAGTCTATAATAAAATATCTGAAGGTTTTAAACAGTAGATTTTTTGTCTTATTACTGTTTGTGGCTGTTTTAGTTTCCTGTGCAAAAAAGCCTGACCATAAGGAATTAATATTTTTAATTAGTCTTGATACAACAAGAGCTGATTCAATTAACTACACTATTGGCAATAAAGAAACCCCTAATTTGGCTTATTTAGCATCTAATGGTGTGTCATATAAAAATGCCTATTCGCTTATTCCAATTACCCTGCCCTCTCATTATTCAATGTT
>JAOZTV010000051.1 GCA_029939015.1 Candidatus Aminicenantota bacterium | reverse complement strand
TCTGTCTTTAATAAATATTCTTTTTTGGGGTCATTACTCTGGAAAAAAATTCAGATAAACTGGCAAGCAAAAAAGCAAGACAAAGTATTTTTGAAATTAGAGAAAAGATTTAGTAATATTGGTATCAGTAAAACAATAAATATAAAAAAAATAAAATCAAATCCAGTATTAGCAATCGAAAAAGTAAACTTATCTATCAAAGCGAAACAATTCTTTCACTTTATTCCATATAAAACTACTTTAAAAGCAATTAATCTATTATCAGAAACTAAAAATGAAAGCAAAATAAAAAAATATATCGAATGGTATTTAGACAATGTAAACATTAAAGATATAAATGGCAAAAGTGGCACTATATATCAATATATAATTTCTTTAACCAGCAAACAAGTACCTCTTTACATTGAAAACAAAACAACATTATCTTCTTCACTTTTTATTATACTAATATCAAAATATATTACTATAACAAAAGACACTTCAATTCTGTCAAATCATGAAAAATCAATAAAAGACATTGTTTATCATTTAGCCTATAATCAGGACAAGGATGGGTTATTAAAGATCGATCATACAACTGAAAAAAAAGATCTTATTGAAAATTGCGTTGCCTTATATACATTAAAACTTTATTCTAGAAACAAATATTTTAAAGATAAATTAAAATTATCTTTATATAATAAGTTAATCAAAGGTTTAAAAATTGAAATTAAAAATAATTTTTTTAGTAAGGAAGAAAACTTTTTTTTTAAAGACATTACTGGGGCCAAAAAGACTTTACCCGTAAAAAGTGTAATGTATCCAGATATGTTCTACCAAATTGTACCTTTTGCATTAGATCTCTATAATATTAATAAAAGTGACTTTTTCACTCTTAGATATATTATTAATTCAAAGTTAGAGATCATTAAAAAAAATGTCCCAGAACAGTGGAGATTTATTCTACAAAAATATTCTTCTGACATAAAAAAGGACTCTAAATTGTGAATATAAAGAGAATGCATCTGATAATATTGCCACTAATACTATCATCCTGTGTGATTAAAACTGAAAATCTAAATCAAGAAATATTGCTCCATAAATCACCTCCTATTAGGATCATAAACATTTTTACTAAAATTGACAACTATCCAGTAGTAATTATCCCATATTTTGTAAACCTCTATTCTATTCAGCTTTTAAAAAACCAAAAGAACATCAAAGAAATAAAACAATATATAATCTGGTATCTGAATCATTTAAACTATCCGGACAAATTTGGAAATACTGGTAGTATTTATGATTATAAGATCAAAAAGAATAACATAGAAAAATCTCTTAATACATTTGATTCGATTGACAGTTACTCTTCCACATTTATTGAACTCCTATATAAGTATTTAATTGTCACCGGTGACAGTGATTTGATATCAAATAATCGCAAAAAAATTGAAGACATTGCCTTCCTTATGCCAAACCTTCAGGGAAAAGATGGTCTAACAATTGAATCCCAAAGAACAGGAATTAAATATTTAATGGATAACTGCGAAGTATATAGTGGATTAAAACATATGATCCTTCTTTCAAATAAAATGGATTGGGAATTAAACAATTACTATCAAAAGGTTATTAACAAATTAAAGTCAGGTATTTTAACTGAACTTTATGATAAAAAAAATAAAATTTTTTTCTGGGCAAAAGTTGGTTCAACTAAAAGTAAATCTGTCTGGAGCAAATTTTATCCGGATGCATTTGCTCAATTATTCCCCATTTTGTATAACATTATTCCTGAAAACGATAATGTAAGAAAAATGTTGTGGAAAACATTTAATAAGGTTCATTCTGATAAACTTAGGAATTTACCCGTTGAACAAAATATCATCTATAATTGGACAAAGGAGGTTGTTGAGAATGAAGATAATGATTAGTCTAGGGACAAGACCTGAAGCAATAAAACTATCCCCACTGATATTTGAATTTAAAAGAAAGGCTGAATGCATTGTGGTTTCTTCAGGTCAGCACAATGAAATGTTAACTCAAGTTTTAGATTTCTTTAATATTAAGGTGGACCATTCCCTCAACTGTATGAATAAAACACCAAACCTTGAAAAATTATCAATAAACATTATAGATCAAATGGGTCCAATACTGAAAAAAGAAAAACCAGATCTGATCATTGCTCAGGGAGATACGATGACAGTTTTCATTACAGCATATCTTGCATTTTTAAGTAAAATACCTTTTATACATCTCGAAGGTGGTTTGAGAACTTTTGATAAATTTTCTCCATTCCCTGAAGAAACATTCAGGGTAATGGTCAGTAGAATTTCTGAATTTCATTTTGTTCCTACAAAAAATGCCAAGCAAAACCTGCTTAATGAAGGTATTTCCGAAGACAGAATCCTCGTATCAGGAAATACTGTAGTTGATGCATTACATAGAGCCAATCGAAGAGTGGATTTTAATATAGTAAAAAAAGAACTTTTGCAATATAATTTCCCAGTTGATAAACTCAGAGAAAATCCAACCATTGTTCCAATTACAGTTCATAGAAGAGAAAATATAGGTAAGCATCTCTTGAATATTTGTAAAGCAATAAAAAGTTTGTCCTCAAATTATCCTGATGTATTATTTATATGGTTATTACATAAAAACCCGGATGTCCGGAAAATAATTCTCAGTGAGATAGGTGATGATTCAGATAATGTGTTTTTCACAGAACCGTTATCATACAACACCATGGTTTATCTCTTAATGAATAGTTATCTGATAATGACAGATAGTGGCGGTTTACAGGAAGAATCTCCTACCTTTGGTAAACCTGTTATAATCCTCAGAGAATTAACAGAAAGACCGGAAGTAGTATCAAATGGCAACGGTTTTTTAATGGGTAAGGGAGTACCGGAAAAAAAGATCAAATCCATATTCAAGAAACTCTATGAAGATAAAGATCTTTATAATTCAATTAGAAAAAAAGGAAATCCTTTTGGTGATGGAAAGGCTACTGATAGAATATGTGATTTCTTATTTGATCCAGCTATAGTCAAGTTTTTAAACAATTATCCTGGTTCGGTTAATAAACCAATATCAATTGGAAAAATTGATGAATTTAATTGGAGTTAAAGCTTATGTTCAATAAAACAGTAAATTTAATTATCAGTTTTTTGGTTTTTTCTCTTATCTGCCTAAGTACAGTTTATAGTAATAAAATAAATATTAATGCAAAACCAGCCTTATTAATAATCAAACAATACAGGACAATAAATAAAAATTTTGAGATCGTTGTCCCATATGTTGTAAATCTAATGGCTATTGATCTTATTATAAAGAAAAAAATGAAAGTAACAAAAACAGTAAAAAGATATATAGAATGGTATCTTGATCATCTTAACTATCCTGATAAATTTTCTCTTACAGGCACAATTTATGATTATAAAATCTATTCTGATGGCAGTGAAGAATCACTTGAGTCAAGCGATTCAGTTGTAGCTTACTCTGCAACTTTTATTATGCTTCTGTATAAATATGCCTTTATAACAAAAGATTATGCTTTGCTGAAAAAAAACAGAAAAAAAATTGCTGATATTGCATATGTAATACCTTTTCTTCAGGAAACCAATGGTCTTATAAAATCCATACCCGGAGGCAATAAATTATTATTAAAAGACAGTTGTTTGTCATATACTGCTATTAAATCACTGCAAAAGCTATATAAGATTTTGAAGTGGAAAACAAATGATTTTTATTCAAAAATAAATAAAAAAATACTGAATGGAATTCAGATGAATTTTTATAATAAAGAGAATAATAACTTTTATTGGAATATTGAGTTTGATGCTGGAAAATCTCCTGTACTTAAAAAATTTTATCCAGATGCTTACAGCCAGTTATTCCCTATAATATCTGGAATACAAATTAATAATGACATTGTATTAAAAAATCTCTGGGATCACATCCACTTGATTCATAGTAAAAGATCTGATCAGTTCATTATAGAGCAAAAGATACTATTTAAATGGGCAGAAGGTTATAATTCAGGTGAAAAAATATGGTAAACAAAAACCTTAATATTATCAAAATAAAGTTTTCAGGAAAACAATTTGTTAAATACTTATATATTCTTACTCTATGCATGGTTTTATTAACCTCTTTAAAAGGCACAATCCTATATTCCGAATCTGACACTTTAAAAGCCGAAAGTTTAATAAATAAAGTAAAATTACTCAGATCAAAACAAAATTTTAATGAAGCTCTCAAATTACTTTCAGATTATTATAATAAACTTAATGATGACAAAGAAAAGGGGGGAATTTTACTCCATATATCCTACATCAAATATTTGAGAGGAAATAGTTTGAATGTTTATAGCGAAGATATAAAAAAAGCACTTCAACTGAATTCATCAATCAAAACAGACAATGATATCAAAATAGAATTTAAAATGATATTTTGGAAAATTAGAAAAGAAACTATTAATGAAGATATTACTCCTGAAGAAACCAGAAAGAACATTATACCAATTTTTAATAAAAAAGAAGAACCATCTTTAAAAATCAATAAAAACCGTCTCCATTTCCAATATATTTATGAGGATGTAAGCCCTAACAGCGAAAATGGTATATGGGAAACTTATTATATCATGTATTACAGATATGAAAAGCCAACTTTTAATTTTTTTCTTCATGGTGGAATGGTAAAAAGATATGGTAAAAATGATTATATAGGTCTATTAGGTTTTGCTAAAGACTGGACTTCAGATTTTTATACTTATTCAGTAGCTGCCAAAGGTACTGTTTGTACTTATCTTCCAAATGCAAGATTTGATCATGATTTTAATTTTAAATTGGGGAAAAAGAGAAATTATCTATGGACTTTTGGAGCAACTTATATAAGATATTATGTCCCAGCTGAAGATTTTATTATTTCTTCAGGATTAACCCTATTTAAAGATAATTGGGTTTATGGATACCGGATTTTCAACAACCATAAGTTTCCTGGAAATATTGTTTCTTTTACCCACCTCTGCAGTGTTGAGTATGGCATAGACAAATCTCACTGGGTTACATTCTCAATTTCCTGGGGCAGTCAAGCATACCTTGCCTTGTATGTTTTAACTCCAGAGGAAATAAGGCAGTCTGCTTTGAATGTTAACTTGAAATACAGCCATTGGTTAAAAAACAATATTAACTTAACTGCATGGGCAGGTTATGTAAAAATTAAAGGACAGTATGATAAATACCTGCTTTCATTAAGTATATTTTTTGATTTTTAAAAAGAATAATTAAATTTTATTCCAAACACATTTGAACTTTGATTAACATCTTTAATAATATCTTTCTGTAAATGATAAAAGGCCTTCATACGGAATCTTTTTTTTATGTCCCATTCAATTCCAGTTGATAGCCTTATTTTATCCAAAACTCCTGCATTTTCCCCAAGTCCCAAAAATAATTCTCCGCCAATATATGGAGTAAATTTTTTATTTATTTTGTAGGAAACAATTACTCTGTTTCTAAATTCTAAAGAATTAATTATAAATACACCATCATCCAAATATTCTTTCTGTATTTTTGTACGCAAACCAATTTTGATTTTTTTTTTAAATTTAAAGCTATAGATCAAATTACCATCAAATCTAAATTTCTTTTTCTCTCTTTGTATGGTATAACGATAGTTGACACGAGTATATAAAGGACCTATCAGCTTTACTCTAACTCCACCTTCCATGATATCTGCTCTTAAATCAGAAAATCTGTCTTCATATCGTAATTGCTTTTCTAGATACAATTTAAAGGTATCAGAAATTTTTATATCAATTCCAAATGACTCCCAATATTCAACTTTAGTATTCTCGCTTTGACCTAAAACATTAAATGTGAAGAATAATAATGCTGTAATGATTAATATCCTGATCATTAATAACCTCCATAAATATTTCATTTATTTGATATACTATTACAAAAACTTATAATATAATAACCAAAAAATATTTTACCATTCAAAAAAAAAATATTCAACTAATTTTATATATTTTTTTTTATGATCATAATACGATTTTTATTGACTTTTCTAATTCATTTAAGTAATATAATTATTGATGAAAAAAACAAAACAACATGATTCATTAGGATATACTTCAAACACTGCAACTTTCAGGACATCTATACGTTCTCTATGGGAATGGTTCCCTTCATCTTTACGTAGACTCTATCATATAAAATTTTTATCAGCAGTAATTATCTGTTTACCAGCAATTTTGCTTATAGCATGGTATTTTTTTTCAGCTTATTCCAGTTATAAACGATATAATATATCAATAAACTCTGACAAACAACTTTCATTAGAATTGTTTCATATCCACTTACATGACTCAATTACAGAGCATATACGCCAATTTTCTATCCCTTCACCACCTGAAAAAAACAAAGTACCGGTGTATAATTTGATTGTAGATCCCGGAAAATTGTCGAATATGTATGACATTTTTCTCAATGAACGGAAAAAACCTTATATAACTGGTAAGATAAAAAGTAAAGGAAATCCTGTTGAAGTTGAGCTCAGATACCGTGGAACAAAACACTGGCATTGGAACTATCCTCAAAAATCACTAAAATTCCGATTGAAAGAAAAAAAATTATTCGAAGAAACTCGTCAATTTAACATAATAAATGAAGTAACTCCTCTGGGTATTGGAGAGAAGGTTATTATGGACATCTCACGAAAACTCAATATTCTTACGCCTGAATACAAACCTGTCCGTTTCCAAATTAATGCAAAACATATGGGGTTATATTACTTCCTTGCACAGCCTGATGAATTTCTTCTTAGAAAATCTAAGCGTATTCCTGGAAGTATTTTCTCTGGAAATAAGGCTCCATCAGACAAAAAAACCGGCATAAGTCTATTATTTAATAAAACAAAATATTGGAAAAAGACTGCCAGTTATAGAGGCGCTTCTTCAAAAGAAATGGGAGAGCTTGAGCATCTGCTTAAAATGATAAATAATGCTGAATATTCTGATTTTTTGAATTTTTATAAACATGAAATTGATAAACAAAGTTTTGCAAGATATGAAGCGCTTGATATAATATTTGGAAGTGACCAGCATGATTTCAATCAGAATCATAAAATCTATTTTGATCCTTATAAGGGGAAATTTGAGCCTATCAGTTGGAACTTTCGAGGGTGGAAACACCGAAGAAGATTTAACCTTGAACAGAACCCACTTCGTATCAGATTAAACCTTATTCCTGAATATGTTGCCTTGCGTAACAAAACAATCTATAATTTACTTCTTGAAAAATGTAATATTGGGTCATTACGTAAACGTATAAAAAAAGTTCTAAAAAACATAGCTGGAGAATTGATATCAGACCCTTTCTGGGATGCATATAATCTCTTACCTGATTCAAGCTCATATCTACGTAGAATGGTTCGGCCAATGAATAAAGAACGTCAGGTACTTGCAATACATTCATCTTTAAAAACAATGTCACAACGTATTTCTTACCTGCTGGGGAAGCTTGAACGAACAGCCTTTACACTTAATGTTGGAATACCTTCAGACAATATAACTCCTGTACTGGTCAATATTTCAGATATTAGTGGATATAAGATTGATGAAGTTTTAATTGATTCAAAAGATTTCAATACTCCTGTTTCAATTTATATGGACAATGATCTCGATGGAATTCTTTCTGAAAAAACTGACAAAATGATAGGTATAATAACTCATCAGAAACAATGGACATCAATTTTACCTATAGATCTATATCCAGGTGCAATAACTTACAAAAGAGATAGAAAAGCAATAAAAAACGGAAACATAAGAGTAAAAAGTAGTCCAGCAAATTATTTGTTTTTCCTGAAAGGTATCAAACACAAAATAAACTCAATTACTTTCAGAGGTAAAAGTCTGGTTACAAATTCATTGGTGTCATCTCTTTTAGGTAAACCACTAACCAAATTACCTGAAATAGCCAGAGGTGGAAAGAAGGGTATAGGAGCAGGTATAACAAATTTGCACTCTTGGTTGAATAAAAAATCTAATCAAAAAACATTGAAAATTGGACCGGGAAATGTGACATATAAAAACTCTGCAATTTTCTCATCATTTGAAAAGGTAATAATCCTCCCAGGGACCAATATAAAAATGGAAAAAAATGCATCGTTGATCTTTCTAGGAAAAGTTGAATTTAGAGGAACTTCACATAATCCAATTCTTATTTCAAAAGGAAATCATAATGAAGAATGGGGAGGTATTGCTATACAGGGACCTGCAACCAAAGGATCAATTTTGAAAAACATACAAATAACAGGAGGAACAGGACCTATATGGAAAATGGTTAAATATCCTGCAATCCTTAACATACATGATACCTCAGATATTATGATCAAAGACATTTCAATAGACAAACAAATTATCGCTCAGGATCAATTACATCTTGCTTATGTAGATAACTGGATCATAGAAAAATGTGTTTTCAACAATTCACTCTCAGATGCTATAGACATTGAATTTTCCGATGGTATTCTGCGTTCATGTAACATTAATAATACATCTGAGGATGGTATTGATATAATGGGATCAACTATCACAATTCAGGATTGTATTCTTATTAACTGTAATGACAATGGTATTTCAGCTGGTCAAAGATCAAATGTAACTATGCGAAACTCCCTTATTGCATCAAGCGGCATCGGTGCTTTATCAAAAAGTTCCTCTACATTAAAGATGGCAGGTTCCCTATTTTACAAAAACCAGAAATCAATCAAAATCGAAACCCGTGAAGTACTTTATGCAGGTTCAGCAAAAATTGAAACAGATAAATTATTTTCTATAAAGAATAAAATTGATATTGAAGCAACACAAGAAGCAAAAGAAGACATACTCAGGATAATAAGAAAATACCCAACAGATAACTCCCTTGCGCATCTACTATTAAATGTGATAAAAGTAAAAGATTGGAAAATGTTTAGAGAAAAAATAGATAAAATAATAAGAATAAGTGAATGAGAAATGCATAATGAAAAATATTAAAATTGAATATCGATATAAACCAAGCCCTGGTTTCATACTTGTTTGTTTAGTTCACATTCTGGCTGTTTTTTTGTTTTCTTGGGGATTAAAAACTCCTGATTTAGACAACCTGTGGTTTATTATTAATAAATTAAATACAGGCAAGATACAGAGCCTGTCATCTGATGATATAGTATCAATGTTTCAAACTCTTCAAAACCACCCTGATTTTGTAGATAAATTAGTAGGTAATGATAGAATTCATATACTTTCACCTCATACAGAAAACTATTTAGAAACAAAAAAAACTTATATAATTAGAGGTAAAGACAAATCTTCAACAGCATTCCATCTTTCATTACAGGGAGCAGAAAATATCTGGCCAGTAAATGCATCAATAAATATATTTCAAAAAAAAAACAAAAATAAAATTTTTGATATCATTGCTAATAAATCTGGCAGACATAAAATAATTTTAAAACCAACGGATACAACTCAATTGATAGAGTTAAATCTAGTAATAAGTGGGATTTCCAGACCTAGACACTTAAAACTTGACACAGCAATAACAGTAATGGTTAAATTTGAGAAAACAAATGATTAAAAGATTTAATAGATATGAATTAAAATATATTATACACGCATTCCAAAAAAAAGCATTAATTGTAGATTTGGAGAATTATATGAGTTGTGATAAAAATGGGGATAAAAACGGATATTATCCAATAGAGAGCCTCTATTATGATAGTCCGAGTTTATCTTTTTATCGTTCAAAAATCGATGGGATAAGGTTTCGAAGAAAGGTAAGAATAAGAACTTATCCCAGTTCATCCATTCTTCCTGTAACTAATTCAATGGTTGAGATCAAACAGAGAGTTAATAAAACTGTTCAAAAAAAGAGAATACCTCTTTCTGTTCCAGATGCACTGAAATTATGTATTGGAGACTTTGATCTGTCATCTCTTTCAGATCAGGATTTTGAAGCTGCATCAGAAATAACCTATATTGCTAAAACCATGCAGATTAAGCCAACCTGTATTATTTCATATATTCGTCAAGCTTTTGTTGGTTCAAAATATGAACCAGGTCTTAGAATTACATTTGACACATCTCTTAAATACCGCACTCATGCTTTAGAAATTAATGGAAAAGCAAAAAATAATTATTTTATGCCACCTTCATGGTGTATTATGGAAGTTAAGCTTAACGGTTTTATACCAACATGGGTAAATGCACTTTTAGCTAAACATAAATGTAGTTTGAACAGAATATCAAAATATTGTGCTGGTATTGAAAAAAGTCATGGAAGAAAAATAATTGAATACAGGAGTTAATGAATATGGACCAATTCTTAAAAGAACTAACTAAAGTAGGAGACCTTACATCAATGTTCTCTCCATTAGATATTGCCTTGGTATTGAGTTTGAGTTTTTTTCTATCTCTGGTAATTGCCTGGACCTATCGTTACACCCATAAGGGGGTCTCGTACTCACAGGCTTTTGCACAGACTCTACCTATAATGGGAACAGTTGTAGGCATGATAATGCTGATAATAGGGTCAAATATTGCACGGGCTTTCGCTTTAGTAGGTGCACTATCAATAATCCGTTTTCGTAATGCTGTTAAGGAAAGTAGAGACGTAGCTTTTGTTTTTTTAGTTATGGCTATTGGAATGGCATCCGGAACAAAATTTTATGGAATGGCAATTGTATCAACAGTTTTCTTTTCTGCTTTTATAATACTTATGACAAAAATGAATTTTTTTGCAAAAGAATTCCGTGAAAGGATCATTAGAATATACATAGGAGCAGATCAGGATTATGACACTTTGTTTGAACCTATTTTTAGAAAATTTACTGATGAATATGCTTTAATATCTGTTGAAACAGTATCAGAAGGTGAAACTCAGGAAATTATCTATACAATTATTATGAAAAAAAAGACAAACCCTCAAGCTCTACTTGAAGAAGTAAGAAAAATAAATGATAATAGAAAAGTTACACTTGTTATGGGTCAACAGGAAATTGATATATAAACAAAAAAATATTGACTTTTTTTTTTTATTTTTTTAAAATGTACTTATGAGATATATATATATAAAAACTACTATATTATTTATCACAATATTTTTTTCTTATTGCACTCCAATAATAATAGATGAAACAGAAAACGAGTCTGTGGGTACAATATTCATTAATGAGATAATGGCTTCGAACGCTTCAAAAGGACTGGACTCATATTATAAAAATTATTGTGACTGGATAGAATTATATAATGATGGGAATAAAGTGATTAACTTATCCAATCATTACCTGACAGATAACCTTAATAATCCAAAGAAATGGTTGATTCCTTCTGGCACACTTATACAACCCAAAGGATATGTTGTTTTCTATGCAGATGGTGATACAGAGAAGTATGATCATACAAATTTTAAACTCAGTAAAGACGGTGAAGAAATTGCAATTTTTAATTCAGTTGGTGTTCTGGTTGACCATATTGAATATAGTCAGCAAAAAACTGACATCTCTTATGGAAGAAAGCCTGATGGTGATACCAACTTATACTATTTTTTTAATCCAACATTTGAGGCATCTAACTCCTCAGCGGAGTATTTAAACAATGAGGAATCTTCTCGACCTGAATATTCAATCAGAGGTGGCAGCTATGCTACTGCTCAGAACGTTGAATTATATGCAAAATCAATGGGAAGTTCACAGGTACAAATAAGATATACAACTGATGGATCATTCCCAACTGAAAACTCCACATTATATTCCGATCCAATAGAGATAAACACGACAATAGTAATTCAAGCCAGAACTTTTGAAGAGGGATATCTTCCAAGTTCTTCAGTTTGCAATACATATTTAATTAATGAGAATATTTCATTACCTGTTATATCTATTTCAACAGACCCTGACAATTTTTTTGATGAAGATATGGGTATATATTCAACAGGGAAGTTTGCACAATCTGAATACCCCTATTATGGGGCAAATTTCTGGGAAAACTGGGAAAGAGTTGCAAATATTGAATATTTTGATAAAACTGGAACACAAATTATAAATTTTATGTCAGGTATCCAGATCTATGGAGGCACAAGTGTAGCACTTGCTCAAAAATCCATCTCACTTTATGCCAGGGATAAATACGGCGAAGAATTTATCAATCATAGATTTTTTCCTAACAAAACAATAAATAAATACAAAAGATTAATTCTAAGAAATTCAGGTCAAGATTGGGCCTATACTTTATTTAGAGATGGCTTAATGCAATCTTTATTAATAGGCCAAATGGATATTGACTATCAAAGTTTTCTTCCAAGTATTGTTTTTCTTAATGGACAATTTTGGGGATTATATAATATTAGAGAAAAAATGGATGATAATTATATTGAGGATAACTATGGAATAAGTAATTCAGAAATTGATTTTTTATCTCATTTGGATCCTGATATAGTAACTATTAGAGGTGACGACAAGCATTATAGTAATATGTTGGAGTTTCTAAAATCTAACGATATCTCTGACAATACAAACTATACATATATAAAAACACAGATGGATATTGATGAGTTTTTAAATTATTATATTGCACAAATCTATATCGGAAACAGCGACTGGCCAGGCGGTAATTTAAAACTATGGAGACAAAGGTCAGATAATGGAAAATGGAGATGGATGTTATATGACACAGACTTTGGTTTTGGTCTATATTCAAGTTATCATAAAGATATGATTGGAATGTTACTTGAAAGTGACAGTGATCATTGGCCAAATCCTGCATTTTCTACATATTTATTCAGGCGGCTACTTGATAATATTGATTTCAAAAATACTTTTTTACAGAGAATTTCAGCTCATCTGAATACTTCTTTTACAACTTCAAGAGTATTACAATTTATAAATTCAATTAAAAATGAAATTAAACCGGAAATGAGTAGACAAATAGGAAAATGGGGTGGCTATTTTGGGGAGTG
>JAOZTV010000315.1 GCA_029939015.1 Candidatus Aminicenantota bacterium | reverse complement strand
TGCCTCTCTCTTCATCATAAACCGGCAATAATATAGTAAATGCCGTGCCCTTTCCTAATTCAGAATCTACTCTAATACTTCCATTATGATTTTTGATGACTTCAGAAACAAAGGCTAAACCAATTCCAAGTCCATCCTCTTTACTGGAATTGAAAGGCTCAAAGATATTCTTAATTAGCTTTTCAGATATACCTTTTCCTTTATCTCCAATAGATATCATAACCTTTTTTTTTAATATCTCTGTTTTAATTGATATTTCACAATTCTCTTTTTTAGCCTGAAAAGAATTTTCAAACAAGTTAAAAAAAACTCTTTGCATTAAAGAATGATCAACAAAAACAGTTGCTAAATCAAGTTCTAATTCAAATGCACAATTTTTTGTTTTTTTGAATTCATCACAAAATCCTTCAATAATATTTTTAATATCAAGTTTTTCTAATTTTGGATTATTTACCTTTGAAAAATCCAACGAACCTTTAATTATTGACCTTATCTGAGTTAAGCCCCCTATGACATCATCAAAATACTCCTGTTTCTCATCTGTTTCAGGTAGCATTTTTTTTAATTCGTTCATAATCAAGTATGTTCCTTCCAAAGGTGATTTAATATCATGAGCAAGAAATGAAGCATATTTTCCTATCGCAGCAAATCTATCAGCCTGAGATTTTTCTTTTAATAGGAGAATATATCTATATATAAAATTAATTATCAATAGTAATACTAATACTATTATAGATATCCAAAACATAGTAAATAATTTTGTTTCCCAGAATGGAGGTGTGATATGTATCTTTATAGACGTTCCCTGTTCATTCCATATTCCATCATTATTTGACCCCTTCACCTTAAAAATGTAAGTGCCAGGGGAAAGATTTGTATAATCAGCAAATCTTTTTTTTGCATCTCTGTAAATCCAATCTTCATTAAGTCCTTCCAATTTATAGGCATATCGGTTTTTACCCGGTATTGAATAATCAAGTGCAACAAACTCAAAAGATATAAAATTCTGATTATATTTTAAGTTGATTTCTTTGATTTTTGATATATGCCTCGGTAAACTAAATTCTTTATTGAGTACCTTAAATGATGTTATTATAATTGGAGGTATTTTAAGATTGTTTTTTACATCCTTTGGGTAAAAAGCAGTCAATCCATTTGTTCCACCAAAGTATAACCTGCCATCTTTACCCTTAAAATAAGAACCTGTATTAAATTCATTGCCCTGTAATCCATCCCTTTTATCATAGTTCTTAAAAGATTCATTTTCCGGGTTAAATTTAGATAGCCCTTTATTTGTACTCATCCATAAATTTCCTTCTTCGTCATCAAGTATTCCATAAACAACATTATTTGCAAGCCCTTCTTTGTCGGTATAATGAATAAAAGAATTGTTTTTTTTATCAAATAAGTTCAGTCCACCACCATAAGTTCCAACCCAGAGTCGTCCTTTTTTATCTTCAAAAATAGACCATACCCAACTATGACTTATCCCAGATTTATTATTACGGTCATATATATAATTTGTAAATGTTTCATCTTCTCTATTAAAACGGTTTAACCCATTTGCACCTCCGCACCATATTGTTTTATTCTTGTCTTCAAATATATCTGCAATATTTGTATTACTTATACTTTTGGGATTATCAGATTTATGATTATACCGTATGAAAACATCTCTATTCCTATCATATCTTGCTAAGCCTGATTCTCCAAACTCGAATGTAAACCATAGAATACTTTCACTATCCTCAATAATATCAGAAACAGTATCGCTTGGAATACTGTTAATGTTTTTTTTATTATATCTATAATTGACAAAGCTATCTGTTTTTTTATCATATTTATTCAAACCACCACCCATGGTGCCAACCCATAAGTAACCAAACTTGTCTTCAAATATTGATTTAATAATATTACCACTTATACTTTGAGGATTATTTGGGTTATTAATAAAAACTTTAAATTTGTTCTTTTTTCTGTCAAATTTATTTAATCCCTTTCCATCTGTTCCTATCCATAAAATTCCGTCTCTATCTTCATATATTCTTTTTATATTATTTTGACTCAAGCTATTCTTATTTAAAGGCTCGTGATAGTATTTTTCAAATATCATTTTTCTCTTATCAAATTTATTTATCCCACCTCCTTCAGTTGCAAGCCAGATAATATCAGACCTATCACCAAAGATTTGTGCGATTCGATTATGGCTTAAACTGTAAATTTTACCGGGATCATGATTATGATGTTTAAATACACCTGTTTTCCGGTTAAAAACATCAATTCCGTTTCCCCACAAACTTATCCATATTAACCCCTCATTATCTATAAATATTTTGGAACTATTATCATCAAATATTGTTGCACGATTTGTAGGATTATTTTGAAACCTTATAAAAGATTTGTTTTTTGTGTCAAGTTTAATCAATCCTTTATCAGTTGCAATCCATAAATAACCTGATTTGTCTTCGGCAATATCCCGAATACTATTTAAACTAATAGCTTCGCCATCTTTATTAAAATTAAAAAGTTTAAAAATCAATTTTTCCCTATTAAAAGAATTAAGACCTTTCTGGGTTACAATCCATAAGGTGCCAAAACTATCTTCAAAAATTTTTTTAATAAAATTACTACTAATACTTTCTGCGTTTTTTGGGTCATTCATGTATCGATGAAATGTTTGCGTTTTCCTGTCAAATTTGTTTAAACCACCTTTTTCTGTTCCAATCCATAGAGTTTTGTTCCTATCTTCGTAAATTGTTTTTATATTATTATTACTTATGCTATTCTTTATTTTTGGATCAGATACATAAAGAATAAATATGTTTTTATCAGGATCGTACTTATTAAGTCCACTGTTAAAAGTACCTATCCATAATTTGCCATAGCTATCCTCAAAAATATATTTAATTAAATTTGAAGAAATTGTCAGGTGATTTTTTGGGTCATTTCGGAATATTTTAAAATTATATCCGTCATATCTGTTTAATCCATCATGTGAGCCAAACCATAAAAAGCCCCGTTTATCCTGAACAATACTTGTAATCGCATTTTCAGACAGACCATTGTCAACTGTAATATGTTCGAACCTGAGAGGCTTATCCACAGGATATTTATCCCCTGGATATTTATCCTGTGAATATTTTTCCTGTGGATATATACTTGCATTCAGATAATATATCAAAATAAGGCTAATAATAATAAATTTTTTCACATAAGCATTATAAGGGACTTAATTTCTAAATGCAAATATTGTGAGAAAAAAATCACAGACAGGATGTGTTTCTCACAACGCCATAAGATAAGAAACTAAATTTATTATACCTATCGCCTTTATTATAAGTGTTCTTGCAAAAACAAAAAATTATAAAACAAATGGCAATATAATTGCATAATAATATATGGCAATAAAAGTAAAAGACGGATATCTTAAAAAAATATTAGTCATTGAGGACGACCCTACTATGGGTAAAGGTATTCAGATGATTCTCAAATCAGAGCTTTATGATGTAATGGTTAATGATAACAGTAAAGATGCAATATCTTTTATACAAAATGACAAACCTGACCTGATAATAACCGATCTTTTTATAGACGATATTAACGGTCTGGAGATTTATGAAAAATTCAATAAAAAAATCCCAACCATAATCATAAC
>JAOZTV010000584.1 GCA_029939015.1 Candidatus Aminicenantota bacterium | reverse complement strand
ATGGAAGGTGGAGATACCAGGGCCTTGGTGGAAATTTACTGCTGAAAGAAAAAAGCATATATCTAGAAACCATAAACAGTAAGACAATGCGGAGATGGAACATACAACTGTACTCAGAGACATCAAGACTATGCTTATTGAAGTTGTTGGTGGTGAAAAAGTTATAGCCCCACTGAGTAACTGGAGGATTGAGCATTGAAGCCTATATCCGAAAAATTATTCATCTCTTTTTGATGAATTAATGTCAGAATTTTTTTTTGGAATTTTTTTGATTTTGCGTTCGAGATATTAAGCGGTGTATAAAGGGGTGGGGGGTAATTAGATAATCCCTGTATACGTGTTTTTTCTACGGTAATAATGTCTATAATTTTTCATATCCAAGTGCTCTGATGCCACTCTACATGATACTAATCTACCCTATTAGCAGGAGTATAGTTGGTTAGGGTGAAATATTCTCGGTTTTGTAGACTGATAAAATCCCCAAACAGAGAAACAATACAACGATTAAGAGAGGGTAAAATTTTGAAATTAAATATTGCTCACATTGCCAAGGATACTCTTTTTATCCTAATTGGTATTATTTCAGCTGGTTTTGGACTAAAAGGATTTTTGCTACCTAATTCATTTATCGATGGTGGTGCTATGGGTATTTCTTTGCTAATATCAGAAACAACCAATGTATCATTATCTATTCTTATTGTAGCTATCAATTTGCCATTTCTCATACTTGGATATTCACAAATAGGAAAGCAATTTGCTCTTAAAAGTGTTATTGCCATAATTGGACTTGCATTAGTTGTTCACTTTCTGCCTTATCCTCTAATTACAACAGACAAATTACTTATTGCTGTTTTTGGTGGCTTTTTTCTGGGAGGAGGAATAGGAATGGCAATTCGTGGTGGATCTGTAATAGACGGAACCGAGGTGTTAGCAATTCATTTAAGTAAAAAATCAGGACTGACCATTGGGGACATAATATTACTTTTCAACATTATTATATTTTCATTTGGAGCTTACATTCTATCAATAGAGGTTGC
>JAOZTV010000314.1 GCA_029939015.1 Candidatus Aminicenantota bacterium | reverse complement strand
TGTTTTAAAAATAAAATTGCAAAATATGCTTTTTTTAATATTTTATACTAATATGTGTGAAATGTTTGATTATAAAGTAATATAGGGCGTAAGCTAATTATATAAAAATTGTGGCGATGTATTGTGAAAATAAACATTCCTTGAAAATGCGAATATTACAGGAAATATCAGAAAAAAGCTTGACTTTTTTTTTTTGCTATGTTAATTTTGTGTTGAAATGAAAATAAATTCTATTGGAGAGTATAATGTCTTTTCTTGATGTTTTGAAGAAGAACAAAGTTGCTGGTTTGGATATTGGCTCGTTCTCTTTAAAAATGGTAGAACTAAATCCAAAAAAAAAAGGTAATGAAACTTCTTATGAATTAGTTGGGCTTGGGTATGAACCTGTACCATATCAATCTATAGTTGAAGGTACTATTATGGATTCAACGGCTGTAGTAGATGCAATGAATCATATTTTTTATGAAAGCAAAACTAAAACTAAGAAAGTATCTTTTGGTGTTTCTGGAAGTTCTGTTATTGTTAAGAGAATTGAAGTTCAAAAACTGACACCGGCTGAAATGCATGAGCATATTTTATGGGAAATACGACCACATATCCCATTTAACCCTGATGAAGTAAATTTAGATTATCAGATTATTGAATCTAATGACATTCCACCTGACAGGGTTGGGGTAATACTTACTGCGGTAAAGAAAGAAAAATTAAATGAGTATTTAAATTTATTTTCTTTATCTGATAGGTCAGCTTCTATTGTTGATCTTGATTCTTTTGCAATTCTAAATAGTGTAATGGCTAATTATGAAATGTATAGAGACAAGAGTATTGCTATTATTAATATAGGTGCTTCAATTACAAATGTGGTAATTGCAAAATTTGGTGTTCCTGTTTTCGTAAGAGATATCGCTTTTGGTGGGAATCATTTTACCGATCTTATTCAAAAAGAATTAAATTTGAAATATGAAAAAGCTGAATCTGTTAAAAAGGGAAGGCAGGTGGAAGGGGTATCACAGGCTGCAGTTAAACCTGTATTAGATTTGATTTTAGAAGAACTTAAGAGTGAGGTTAGGAAAACTTTTGAGTTTTACAGATCTAACGCATCAGATGGCAGTATCGATAATATTTTATTAAGTGGTGGTACGGCAAATTTAAATCAGATAGTGGATATCTTTTCAAAAGCTTTTGATATGCCTGTTGAAATTGCAAACCCATTTAATAATATTGAAATAAATTCAAAAAAGTTTGACCTTGAATTTATTAAAGATATGGCTCCTGTTTTTAATGTTGCAATGGGACTGGCTATAAGAGCTGTAGGGGATTAAAATGATTAAAGTAAATTTATTAAAACCTGAACAGAAAGATCCTGGTAAAGTTATTGATTCAGGATCTGACTTTATGGAAGTAAAAGAAGAAAAAATTAATATCCCTGGTGCTGTAATTGTAGCTGTTTTAACTATTGGTATTATTGGTTTTATTTATATTACTCAAACAAATACTCTTGAAGCTAAAAAAAAACTATATGTTGAAAAACAAGCTGAAAAAACGAAACTGGATGCTCAGCTTAAAGATATAAAGAAACTTAAAAAACTTAAAAAAGAGCTTCAGGAAAGAATAAAAACAATTAAAATGCTCAAAAAACAGCAAAAACAACCTGTTTATATGTTGCTTGAAATCTCTAAAGCAATACCTGAAAGAGTTTGGATAAATAAAATTACTATTAAAGGTGCTAAAATATCCTTTTCTGGAACGGCATTATCGCAAAATCTTATTGCAACATTTACAAAAAATATTGAAAGTTCAGTGTTCTTTCGTAATTTAAACTGGGGTGGATTTACTAAGAAGAATCAAAAAGGTGTTGATTTGTTTGTTTTTAGATTTTCAGTTGATTTTGTTTTGTCAAGCATTAAGGAAGGTGTCTGAAATGGATCTTAAAAATTTACCATGGTATGGACAGATTGGAGTTTTTCTTATAATAAGTGCTGTTTTGTTTGGACTTTTTTATTTTTTACATTATGAAGGGGTTCAAACTCAGATTGAGCAAAAAATCAAACAAATTGAAACTATTCAAATTGCTATAAATCAGGCAAAGATTAAATTGAAAGAATTGGAACAGATTAAAGCTGAGATTGAAATGAATAAAAAAAGATTAAAGCAACTTGATCAAATTTTGCCTAAAGAAAAAAATATTAGTGAAATATTAAATAGGATTCAATCCCTGATTTCCAATACTCAGCAGGAATTTAAGAAGATGTCAAAAGGAACAAAGAAAAGCAAAAAATTATTTGTTGAATTTTCATATACAATAAATTCTGTAGGTAATTATCATAATCTTGGAACATTCTTTGATCAATTGTCAAATTTAAAGAAAATATTTAATGTTACAAGTATGACAATTTCTCCTAAAAAAGGTAAAATATTTAATCCTCAGTTCACTATTAATGCTAATTTTAGACTTTCAACATATATCCAGAAGAAAGCTGTAGCCAAAAAGAATAAGGGTAGGAGGAGAAAATAAATGGAAAACATTAAAGGTGAAAAAAAATGAAAAATTTATTGATATTATTACTTTTGCTTCCTTTATTTTTAATTTCTCAGGATAATAAAATCGAAAAGAAAGATGCTAAAGAAAATATTAAATTAGAGAATACCGATACCTTAACAGCAGATAAACCTCTAATAAATATTTATAAAACAGGAGATAGGCGTGACCCTTTTGTAAGTTTATTAAGAGATATTATGGCAAAAGATACCAAAAATGCACCTCCACCTGGTTTGGCAGGCTTAATGATAGAAGAGATTAAACTTGATGGAATTATGTATTTTAAAAACGTTTACCATGCTAATTTTGTTGGTCCTGATAATAAGGCATACCTTATTACAAAAGGTGAAAGACTTTACGATGGAGAAATAATAGATATAGGGATAGATAGTGTTACATTTAGAAAAGAGTTAACAACTAGAATTGCAGGTAAAAAAGAAAAAGTTATTGTAATTAAACTAAATCCGGGAGATTTAAACTCCCAGGGAGGTAGAAGAAAATGAAAAAAAATAAAAAGTATCTTTTAATATGTTTACTGTTTTTTGTTCAATTGTTTATGTCAGCAACTATGGTAGAAAAAATAAACTATCATACTGGAGAAGATTTTGTTCAATTATTCTTTAAAACTGATGGGATAGCTTCAATTCCTGACATTTTTTATCCTGAAAAGGGTAATTCAAAGTTTTTAGTGATGAGGGTTAATGATATAGAATTTAAAGAGAATAAAAAATTATACAACTTTAACTCACCAATTATAAAAAATTTGAGAGTTATAAAGAAGAAAAATTTTTATGATATTGAAATTAATTTAATTGAAGAAGTTAATTATAGAGTTGCTACAAATGAAAATGGCTTATTAATTGAATTTCCAAATATTAAAAAATTGATTGTCGCTGATAAAACAAAGACAAATAATACAAATTTGAATAAATTAAAAATTGACGATAAAGTTTATTCTAAAAATAATAGAATAAAAAGTTTTGAGGTGATAGAGAGTAGTGATAATAATGTTAAATTCAGATTTAATATGACTTCAAATAATGTAAAACATCAGGTTATTGAAGTTAATAATAAACCTTATAGACTTGCTTTGGATTTTATAAATACTAAATCTGTTAAACTTAATAAGACTATTAATTC
>JAOZTV010000313.1 GCA_029939015.1 Candidatus Aminicenantota bacterium | reverse complement strand
AAATAGATGTTAGATAAAAATAATACCAGGTACATGATTGAAACTGTACCTACAAAACTGGTAAACATATTTAATGAAACAAGTGCTCCTAATGCTCTATTTGGTGGGAATACTGAAAACAGAAGTACTAAAAATCCTGCAATAACAACCACAGCATTAAATACAATTGCTCTGCCTGAATGTAGCATTGTATGTTCACTTGTTTTTGTCTTATCGCCGGTTTCTTCTGCATAAATTTTATATCTTTCAATGAAATGTACTGCATAGTCAATACCTATTCCTATTGCGATACTTGATAGCAGGGCTGTTGTCGTGCTTAATGGAATATTTAAAAGTCCCATAACACCAAAACTTATCACAGCTGTAATAATTATTGGAATAGAGGCTATTAAGCCAATAGATAATTTCTTGAACATTATTGAGAGCAGAATGATTACAATAAAGAGAGAAAGTATTAAACTTAAAATCTGCCCCTCAAGGATTAAATCTGTAAAAACCAGTCCTTTATACCCTGAGCCTGCATAGTTGATATTGACACCCAATTTTTTAAATTCATCACTATAATTTTCTATGATATCTATGGCACTATTAATAGCCTTTGAATTATCACTTTTAAGTTGAATAAGGATATTTGCCTTCTGATAATTGAAATTAACAACTTTCCAGAGATTTTCAGGGTCTCCTGACATTTCATATAAAAGCAGGTATTGAGCATTTAGTTTTTTTGGATTTTCTGACTGTTTAGAATCAGGGATATTATTATAGTCTTCATTATCAGAATGCATTACCTTATTCATTCTCTTTAAATAATCTGCAAGAGAGAAAGAATTGCCTACTACCTTTAATTGTTCTATATCATCCTGCATCTTATCCATTAATTTTAAAATAGCAGGACTTTTAAAGGCATTTTTTTCCTTGGCATCAAGAATAACATTAAGGGACGATGTTCCACCAAAATTTTTATTTATGAATTTATCAGTTATAACAATATCGCTGTCTTCCTCAAATTTATCAAGAAAACTTGAATTTATCCATACCTTACCAATTCCCAATAATGAAATGATTATAATAATAATAGTTGCCATAATTGTGATATATTTATACTTGATAACCCACTGTGAAAACATGAGACTGAATTGTTTTTTATTGTCACCGGATTTAGGGATTGCTTTCTTCTTCCATTTTGGAATTCCAAAAACCATTAATCCGGCAGGAATGAGAACTAGTGAAAAAACCATAGCTATCAATACTCCAAAGGCTGTAAAAATGCCAAAATATTTTATAGGATAGACTTGAGATGTAATTAGAGATATAAACCCAATAGCGGTAGTAATAGAAGTCATTGCAACAGGTTTCCACATTTCGTGTATCATATCCAGTGTTGCTTCTTTTTTTGAGGCAAGAGGATTTGATTGCATAAATAATTGCAGATGACTGTATAAATGAAGTCCATCTGCAACTCCAATTGCAATAAGCATAACGGGTATCATCGTTGAAACTGCATAGATTGGAATTCCAATAGCAGCCATAAGTCCAAATGTCCAGACTGTACTAAAGAGGACAACGAGCATAGTGAAAATCATTGCCTTAAAACTTCTTAGCAGGAGCAGAAGAACTATAATTATAACAAGAATAACGATTGGCACCATTTTTTTCATATCTCTTGGTCCAAGAAAAGCCATTGTACCCTCTACGATAGGACGACCTGCAACGTATAGTTTTTCAGGACCTTCAAATTCTTTGGCAAGTTTTAAAATTCGATGATAAAATTCCTGCGAAAAAGTATCATCTCCAATCTCTGCAATTATGACACTTACTTTTTCGTCTTTCGATACCAGACGCTCATAAATCATTTCATTCTTTTTTACATTCTGCTGGATTTTATCTAAAGCTTCCTTGTTTTTTGGCAATCTCTTAAAAAAGGGTTTTACATCCATTCCTTCGTCAGTACCAATAATATTATCAGCTGTATAAAGAGAGGTAACATCAGTCTTTGCGATTTCCTTCATCTTTTGAAGTTTTTTGGTTATGTCTTTTATTTTTTTGAATGTTCCCGGATTATAAATACCATCTTTATTTTCAATAGCAATTATTATCCCATCCTTAATATTGAACCATTCTTCAGCCTTATTACTATAAACAAAGGCTGGATGTTTTTCAGGCATATACTTGTCTAAATCAGTTTCCATAGTTGTATTGTCTTTCATAACCATGAAAAAAGCCATAGATATTGCAAGTATCAGAAAAATTGATATCCACTTAAAATCAATTAATTTTTTAAAAAATTTATTCATAATTTCTCCTTTTTTTGTCAAATTGACATTATTTTATTTAATGACTCCCATAGCTTTGACCCTTCCTCTTTGAGATTAAAAGAGTAGTTTGATAAGGTCCACTTCTTAATAATCAAACGCAGAGAGCCCATAATTATTAGCACTAACTGTTCTGCGTCTATATCTAATCTTATTTCTTTGTTTTTTTGTCCATTTTCTATTATTATTCTGACAAATTTAAAATTCAGGTTCATTATTGAATATATTTTGTCTGAAAGTAGTTTGTCATCCTGAAATATTTCTTCTGAAAAAATAACAGAGGCAATCACAGGATTTGCTGAAAAATTAACGAAGTGATTATTGCATATAAGGCTTAATTTTTTTAAAGAAGAGGTCTTGTCTGAGTTTATAGAACCAATAAATTTCTGCATCTGATTTTCAAACATTGATAGAATTGACAAAAGGATTGCAATTTTACTTTCAAAATGTCTGTATATAGCTGGTTCAGAAAAACCTATTTTCTTAGAGATATTTTTTATAGTAAGGTTCTGAATACCTCTCTTAGCAATGATTTCCATTGAAACATTTATAATTTCTTTCTGCCTTTCAGTTAAAACATTCACCTTTTGCCTCCCCACGTTAGTTAGCGTTCACTAACATTATATATAAAAAAACTTATTTGTCAACTTAATTGTTGTTAAATTAAAAAAAAGTTGACGTAGTCAGTTTAAATGACTATATTTATATTAGGGGAGGTATTGGAAATGAAAAAATATGCTATTACAAAGGATAAACTTATTCAAAAATACAAACATGTAAGAAGTCTGTGGTAGTGTATAGATTAAATATTATTGACTTTTTAATACTTTATCAATTAATTTACTTATTTCTGATTCTCTAAATGGTTTTCTGATAAAACCTGAAAGTCCTGACTCTTTTAGTTTAATTAAGTGTTCACTTTTTGAAAACCCTGATGATATAATAATTTTACAGTTTTTGTCGATTTCTTTCATTTTAAAAAAAGCTTCTTTACCATTCATTTCCGGCATAACCATATCCATTATTACAAGGTTAATATCATTATGTAGCTTTTTGAATAGTTTTACTCCCTCTTTTCCATTTTTTGCTAGGCTTGTTTTATAACCCATTCCTTCAAATATTAATTTACCAGTAGTACGAATTATTTCTTCATCATCTACAAATAAAATATGACCTGAACCTGTTATAACTTTATCATTAATAGTATGGGCTTTTTCATCTTTTTCTGAACATGGGAATAAAATATGAAAGGATGTTCCTATGCCTTCTTCACTATAAACCTTAATTTCTCCATGATGATCAAGTACTGTACCATAAACTGCTGATAAGCCAAGACCTGTACCCATACCCTGTTTTTTTGTTGTATAAAAAGGTT
>JAOZTV010000050.1:3133-13093 GCA_029939015.1 Candidatus Aminicenantota bacterium | reverse complement strand
TAACTTATTTAAAATTAATTATATCAAATATCAAGTTCAAGTCAAGATGGGTTGATATTTATCATTAAGACTTGTATAATTACGTGAGGTGGAATTATGAATATTTATATTGCTTCAGATCATGCAGGTTATCAGTTAAAAGAACATATTAAACTATTTTTAAATGAAAACAAGTATAAATATATTGATGTAGGCACACATTCAAATAAATCTGTCAATTGGGCAGAGTATGGAGCAAAGGCAGCAAAAGATGTTTCTGAAAACTATAAAGACTCAATAGGAATAGTAATATGCGGTTCAGGAATAGGTATGTCAATCGTTTCTAATAAATTTAAAAATATTAGAGCTGCACTGTGTAGAGATAAAAACGATGCAGAAATGGCAAGAAAACATAATAATGCAAATATTTTAAACCTAGGTGAGAGAGTTACAGAAACAAAAGATGCAATAGCAATAGTAAAAGTATTTTTAAATACAGAATTTGAAGGCGGTAGACATCAGGAAAGATTAGACTATCTTCAAAATGTAATTGAAGAGAATAATTTTGTATAGAAATATAAATTATTTAAATAAAATATAAAGGAGAAATAAGATGTTAAATAAAAGTTTATTTGAGTTAGATCCGGAAGTTGCAGAATCAATTTTAAATGAGGTGAACAGACAGAACGAAAACCTTGAATTGATTGCATCAGAGAATTTTGTACCAAATGGGATAATGGAAGCAATGGGCTCAGTTTTAACTAATAAATATGCTGAAGGTTACCCAAAAAAAAGATATTATGGTGGCTGTGAAAATGTTGACGTAATTGAAAAACTCGCAACAACAAGGGCAAAAGAACTCTTTGGTGCGGAATATGCAAATGTTCAGCCTCATTCAGGAACTCAGGCAAATATGGCCGTTTATATGACAGTACTTGAACCTGGAGATACGATGTTTGGTATGGATCTTTCACATGGTGGTCATCTTTCTCATGGACATCCATTAAATTTTACTGGAAAACTTTATAATGTTGTTTTTTATGGAGTAAGTAAAGAAACAGAAACAATTGACTATGATGCTCTTGCAAAACTTGCATTGGAACATAAACCAAAACTTATTGTTGCAGGTGCTTCTGCTTATCCGAGAAAAATAGATTTTAAAAGATTTAAAGAAATTGCCGATAGTGTCGGTGCATTATTAATGGTTGATATGGCTCATATTGCAGGACTTGTTGCTGCCGGAGTACACGAATCACCAGTACCTTATGCTGATTTTGTTACATCAACAACACATAAAACGCTTAGAGGTCCAAGAGGAGGCATGATTCTGTCTAAAAAAAAACACTTGAAAGAATTAAGAAAAGTAGTATTTCCTGGAATTCAAGGTGGACCATTAGAGCATGTAATTGCTGCAAAAGCAATGTGTTTTAAACTTGCAATGGAAGAGGATTTTAAATCATATCAAAAACAGGTTATAAAAAATTCAAAGGTACTTGCTGGACACCTAATTGACAATGGACTTCGTATTGTTTCAGGTGGAACGGACAATCATCTAATGTTAGTTGACGTTACACCATTGAATATAACCGGTAAAGATGCAGAAAAGTCTCTGGATATAGCTGGAATTACTGTAAATAAAAACACAATACCTTTTGACACAAATCCTCCAATGGTAAGCTCAGGTATAAGGATAGGCACTCCATCAATTACAACAAGAGGTATGAAAGAAGATCAGATGAAAGCTATTGCTGACTTAATCGTAAAAGCACTTAAAAACACAAAAGACGAGCAAGCCTTATTAAATATAAAAGAAGAGGTTAAGGAATTAACATCAGCCTTTCCAATATACAAAGATATTATTGAAAAATATTCAGCTAATTTAAAATAATCACCTGATAATCAGATGATTATTATAATGAAACAATTTAAAATAATTGTATTTATAATACTTTCTTTGTTTTTTTTTAATAAAATCATCAAAGCTGAGATTCATTTTAAAAACACTGATTTTGAGCTGGAAATTATCAGAATAAACGGAAAAGAAAAAGGTCCCACCCTACTCGTATTTGGTGGGATTCATGGCGATGAAGAAGGTGGCTATTCTTCTGCCGAGGTATTGGCAAAAACAATCATGTATAAAGGGAACCTTATTATTGTTCCAAGAGTTAATTATGCAGGAATAATGCATTATCGACGAGAAATATATGGAGATATGAACAGAAAATTTACCGACAAAGAGTATCCGAATGACCCTGACCATAAAGTTATGGTAATGCTAAAAGAATTAATATCAGAGGCAGATATTTTTATTAACCAACATGATGCTTTCGGTTTCCATCGTAAAAAATACATCTCAAAATCTTATAATCCTTTCAGATATGGTCAGAGTCTTATAGTTGATACGGGGAAAATATTTTCGAAAAAATTAAATAAAGAATTAAATATTGATAGTATTGGCAATAGAATAATTAATAATGTAAATGCTGAAATTAAAAACTCAAAACACCATTTTTGCTTTTGGAATCAGAATTCAATAAGTACAAATACTAAATTTAAAGATATGCAAAAATCAGCAACATATTATGCAGTAACAAGATATTCTATACCTGCATTTGGACTTGAAACATCTAAAAACCTTCCATCTTCAAAACTTAAAATTAAATATCAACTCCTTGTTATAAAAAAAATAATGGAAGAGTTTGGACTTGAGTACAAACTTAAAACAGATCGGTTTGATAAGCCATCTCTTTACTGGATTGAGTTTATTAAAAATTCTAAGGATATTATTCGTGTCAATTCAAATACAAATATCAGATTAAACATAAATGATACAATAAAAGCTAATAAAATTCATTCAAATTATGGTATGGGGCTTTCTTTTGATATTTTGAATTGGAAGAATTCAAATGATTTTAATAATGAATATTCTTTTACACAGGAGAGAACAGCATTTATCAGGAAAAACCATATCTTTATAGGAAAAGTAAGGTTTAAAAAATTTAAAAAAGATTCTATACGCAAAATTTTCATTGAAGTAAATAACAAAACTACTTCAATTCCTAATTGGGGAGTTTTAAAGATAAAAAGCAATGATATCTTTAAAATATTAAACTGTGATAACAAAACAAAATATTACTTTGATATAAGAGGTTATAATAATAGAAAAGGAGATTCTAAAATTGCAATTAGCTCAAAAGACCTGTTAAAGAAATATTCATTTAAAAGAGAAGGTAATATATATTTTGTAAAAATTTATAATAAATCCATATTAATAGGCGGATTTCAAATAGAAATATCATCTAAATAGAACAATTTTTTAGGTACTATATTGTATCAGTAAAAACTGTGTTCTTCATTTTTGCTTTTTTCATCTTATTGTATTGATTGTCATAGTGCTCTTTATTATCATTGGCAAAACTTCTTGCTTGTTTTGATGCCGTAAAGGCTTTATTGAATAATCCATTTTGATAATATGCCTCGGCAAGAGTATCTAAAATAAAAACAATTTCTGATTTCTTTTCATAATCTTTAACCATTGCCCAGGCCATTTCTGAATATCTTAATGCCTCGGTTTTATTAAGATATTTTTTATCTTTGCAGGTAAGTTGTAACCAGGCAAAATTATTTAACACTTCCGGCTGGTTAATTTTCAAATTCAAGGACTTATTAAATCCAAAAACTGCCTGTTCCCAGTTTTCTGCAACATAATTCAACATTGCATATTCACGAAATAACCTATAGTCATTGGGAGTATTTTTAATCATTTTTTTATAAATATCAATTTGAAGTCCAAGGGTTACCTTCTCTGTCATCAGGTTATTGGAGAATACAAATCCAAAAGATATGATAAGGGTTAATAATATTGCTATTCCTATAATAAAAAGAGATTTTTTAACTTTTTTATTATGTTTTTTTATTTCTAAAGGATCTAATTGGCATTTTTTTAAAAACGCCACTCTTTCAAATATATTAAAATGATGCCAGTTGTTTTTATCTTTTGGCTCATTTATTATTGTATTTAATTTTTCAAAAGATGATATCAAATATTCAGGGTCAACACCTGATTCAAAACAATAAATGTCGGCCTGTCTTTCAAAATTTCTCATAAAATATGCAAAGACAAACCTGAAAAAAATTATAAAGAAAAAAAGAGTTAAAACAATTATCAAAATATTCAAAAAGAGGTTCGATGGCTCATAAAAATATATAAAGATAGATCTGCCAGGCTCCGTTATCTGAAAGAGCTGAACAAGATAGGTAGCAAAAGCTGTTAGCAATGGCATTGAAGAAAAGAAAAACGCTAAATAAAAGAACATATGTTTTTTCTTTACATGCCCGACTTCATGACTGACAACTGCAAGTATTTCTTCTTTTGTCAATAAATTCATCAATTTCGGAGTTAATAATAAATATCTGAATGGATAAATAATCCCCATAACTGCTGCTGTTATCAATCCCTTATTTAGAGCATTCCACGACAAAATACCTTTAAATTTAACATTTTGCTGCTTACAATAAGCCCTTATAGAATTATCTAAGTCTCCTTCTTCCAAAGGTTCAGATTCCCATAGTTTTGTTATAAGAAAAGGAGTAAAAATAAAAAGTATAATAATGAAAGCAAACATCTGTAAAGGATAGGCAAAAGCACTTTCAGATATTTTGTCAATAATAGGAATATTTATATAAGAAAATAAATTTTCAAATATAATAAAGACAAACCATGGAATAATAATTGCTATATTGAATTTAATATTTGAAATTAAATGATACTTTGTAGAATTTCCTAATGAATAAATATCTTTAAAATATTTAAATGACCAATACCATACTATTGATAAATAAAAAACAAAAAACAATAATAATAATACATCAATTAACCCACCAAAACCTCCAATAAGAGGTATTTTGGTAAACATAAGCTTTATATCAAAAAACAAGATAGATATTGTAAAAAAAAATAGTGCAAGAACCATATTTGAATTGATAACTTTATTAAATGTATTTTTCCCCAAGCCTTCTTGTTTATTATATTTATCCCTTAATTTATTAAAAGATTTTTTATTATAAATTATAAAAAAAGCAAGAAAGACAAATATCCATACAATATTTAAAGGAAAGCCAATT
Organism: Candidatus Aminicenantota bacterium; assembly: GCA_029939015.1. Taxonomy (GTDB): domain Bacteria; phylum Acidobacteriota; class Aminicenantia; order UBA2199; family UBA2199; genus JAOZTV01. Next base: position 7,990 of record JAOZTV010000050.1, on the reverse strand, counting down.
GAACCTGGTTTTTCAGGTGCGAAAGATATAATTATTATAGCTGAAAAAAAATAAAAAATATTAGCAAACATCATGTCATAAACCTCATTAATTTATTTTATCAAATTTATAAGATAAAAGAAATCTCAATCCCCCTCTTTAGCTATAAATTTTGATATAATAAATTATGACTTTTAAATTTCTTTTAATTATTGGACTTGTTTTTTTACTTTATTTCCTATTAACAAATCCTTCAAAAATAAGAAAAGAAAAATTTAAAAACTTCAAAAGACATATTGACCTATATATATATTTATTTATTATTATTTATATAATTGTATTAATTATCACACTCCTATAGAAACTGAATGAAAATAAACAAAAAAATAATTTTTAAATTTGCAATAATTATTATAATAATTATTGTAGTGATAGTTTTTGTGTTTTTGATGCAATTACCTGATGTATCTAAGCTAAAGAAGTCTAACCCCAAGCTTTCCGCAATAATGAATCAGAGGATTCAAGAAGCAAAACAAAAAAACAAGAAGTATAAAATCAAACAAGAATGGGTTAAAATTAACAAAATCCCAAAACTATTAATAAATAGTGTAGTTTTAACTGAGGATTCTTCTTTTTATAGTCATAATGGGATAGATTATTATGAGTTGAAAGAATCAATAAAAAAAAACTTTCAAAGTGGAAAAAAAGCTAGAGGGGGTAGTACAATTACCCAGCAATTAGCAAAGAACCTCTTTCTTTCAACCAAAAAATCATATTTGAGAAAAATCAATGAATTCTTTATAGCAAAAAAGCTGGAAAAGCATCTTTCTAAACAAAGAATTCTCGAAATATACTTAAATATAATCGAATTTGGAAGAGGTATTTTTGGAGTTGAAGCTGCCTCTCGTCATTTCTTCAAAAAATCTGTTTCAAGACTATCTTTAAGAGAAATATTAAGACTTGTAGCAGTTATACCTAAACCATTAAGACTAAGTCCACTTTCAAACTCAGGTTATTTAAAATGGAGAGTCAATTTAATACTAAAAAGACTTAAAAATTTCAAAAAGATTAGTATTGAAACTTATAATAAAATGACACATATTAATTTAAAAGAAAAACTCCAAAAAAAATAAATATATTTCCTTATTAAGCTTGAAAAAATATTATAATTGCAATAAAATAGTTAATAATTTAATTAATTTGAATTATACAATTTGGAAAACTTAATAAGGAGTAGGACAAGACAATGGGAATTGACCGGAAATTACTTGAATTAGCCAATAAGAAAGAAGCAGGCAGAGCTTGTGGTGGTGAAGATAGAATTGCTAAGCAACATGCCAAGGGGAAATACACTGCAAGAGAAAGAATTGAAAAAATACTTGATGCAGGTAGTTTTGAAGAGTTTGACCTCTTTGTTACTCATAGATGTACAGACTTTGGTATGGAAAACAATCGCCCCCTTACAGATGGTGTAGTTACTGGATATGGAACTATTAATGGACGATTAGTTTATATATTTTCACAGGATTTCACAATTTATGGTGGTTCACTATCAAAGGCTTATGCTGAAAAGATTGTCAAGGTTATGGAAATGGCGGCAAAAACCGGTGCACCACTAATCGGTTTAAACGACTCAGGTGGCGCAAGAATTCAGGAAGGTGTTGATGCTCTTGCAGGCTACACAGACATATTTTACAGAAATGTGCAGTATTCAGGTGTTATTCCTCAAATTTCATTAATTCTTGGTCCTTGTGCAGGCGGAGCAGTTTATTCACCTTCAATTACAGATTTTGTAATGATGGTTGATAAAACTTCATATATGTTTTTAACAGGACCAAAGGTTGTAAAACAGGTAACTCAGGAAGATGTTACTGTTGATCAACTTGGTGGTGCTGGAATTCATTCTTCAAAGAGTGGAATTTCACATTTCAATTTTGAGAATGAAGATATTGCATTTGAAAATTTAAAAAAACTCTTTTCTTATATACCTCAATCTAATAGAGAAAAGGTTCCTGAAGTTGAATGTAATGACCCTATTGACAGAAGAGACGAAAACCTCAACTATATTATACCTGAGAACCCGAATAAACCTTATGATATGAAAGAGATACTTATCTCTGTTCTTGACGATAATGATTTTTTTGAAATACAAAAAGACTATGCAAAAAATATAATCATTGGCTTTGGACGACTTAACGGTGCTTCAATTGGTATTATTGCTAATCAACCCAAATTTCTCGCAGGAGTACTTGACAATAATTCATCGATGAAAGCTGCAAGATTTGTAAGATTCTGTGATGCCTTCAATATACCTATTGTCGTATTTGAAGATGTACCCGGTTTTATGCCTGGAACGGTTCAGGAATATAATGGTATTATTAAAAATGGGGCAAAACTTCTCTATGCATTTGCTGAGGCAACTGTACCAAGAATTACCGTTGTCACAAGAAAAGCCTATGGTGGTGCATATTGTGTTATGAACTCTAAACATCTGGGTGCAGATATTAATCTTGCCTGGCCAACCGCAGAAATTGCAGTTATGGGGCCTGACGGAGCAGTAGAGATAATTTATAATAAAGAAATCAAGAATGCAGAAGATAAAACAGCAAAAACTTTAGAGTTAAAGGAACAATATAAAGAACTATTTGCAAACCCTTATAATGCAGCTAAAAAAGGATATATTGACGATGTTATTGTACCTGCAAACACAAGAATGAGACTTATTAAAGCATTAAAAATGCTTCAAACAAAAAAAGTCTCAAGTCCTGACAAAAAGCATGGCAATATTCCATTATAGGAGATTTTGAAAATGAGTGATGAAATTCAAATAACACTTCTTGGTATTACAGTTGTTTTTTTAGGTTTGATTATGACAAGCCTTTTAATATATTCTTTCTCTTTTCTTCAAAAATATGAAGCATATAAAGAAAATAAAAGAAAGAATATCAAAGCACCCCCTACTATTGTCAAGCCTGATGAAATCATTCCCTCTGACATTATAGCTATTTTAAGTACTATACTGGAAATTGAACTCAGGTTAAAAATATCATTAGATGAAAGTAAATTTACATTTGGGAGATAAAATTGAGAAAATACGTATTAAGTATTAATGACAAAGAATATAATGCAGAAGTAAAAAACATTTCAACAGAATCAGCTATAATTATTGTTGATGACAAAGAATATAAAATAAACCTTAAGGATATAGGACGACAGGCTGAACCGCTTATAAAAACAATAGACAAATCTCCAGTAGAAACTACTATCAAAAAAAAGGGAATAATTCCAAAAACTACTATACAGGGCAGTGGAAACGGTGTTCCTGCACCTTTACCGGGATTAATTGTTGATATACTTGTTAAAGAAAATTCAAGTGTAAAATCAGGGCAGACAATTGCAATTATGGAAGCAATGAAAATGGAAAACCAGATACAGGCTCCTCATGATGGCTCTATTAGTAAAATATTTGTCAACAAAGGTGATTCAGTTGCTGAAGGAGATATTATTCTTGAAATTGAAAGGTCTGTAATGACTTCTTTATAATCAAAATAATATGAGAAAGATGAAAAAAATACTTTTTTTAATACTCCTATTAAGTGTAACACTTGTATTCGCAACTGAAAAATTTAAACTTGACACAACTTCCTTTAGTACTGACCAATACCTGACAATATATAAGGGTAAGAACAGTAAATTAAAGCTAAATGATGGAGATATTGTCAAGCTCCTTGACATTGATTCAAAAACTATAGGCTTCTGTCAAATTATCCACGCTAACGATTATGATAGTTTTGCAAGAATACAGAACCCTGAAGAATATGAAATAAAAAGTACTGGATTACACAATCTTAATCATCAGGATAGAGTTAAAAAGATACATTATTTAGTTTTTGGGAATTCAGATAAGGAAAACATAAGATTTAAAATTAATGATAGCAGATTCTATTTTTCATTGAAGAAAGACGATTCCAATAAAACTTTTATTGTAGGGAAAAAGGGTAGTTTATTTAAAAAAGACAAGGTAGCAGGAATATTTAAAATCATTGGAAGTGATAAAAACAAATTTTACATGTTTATTACTAATAATGCAGAGGGAATAAATTTCAGACATTCAGATTCATTTAATCTTCAAAACTATGTTCAACAAATAATAAAAGGTACTGGCTTTGTAAATTTAACTCTAACAAATTTTATTATGTTATTAATTGGCTTGGTATTTCTATATCTTGGAATAGCAAAGGATTATGAACCCTTACTCTTAGTACCCATTGGTTTTGGAATATTAGTAGGCAATATTCCCCTGCCACTCCAAATCTTTAATAGTGTTTCTGTCTATATGATTGACCCTGTAACAAGTGAATATGTTTTTAATACTACCAATAACAGCGTTATGGGGCTTATCTATTATGGTGTTAAATCAGGATTTCTTCCACCTCTAATATTTCTTGGAATTGGTGCAATGACTGATTTTTCAGCCCTACTTGCAAGACCCAAGAGTGTATTACTTGGTGCAGCAGCTCAGATTGGTATTTTCATAACATTCCTAAGTGCAATTAAATTAGGGTTTTCACCTGAAAATGCAGCAGCAATTGGTATTATTGGGGGTGCAGACGGCCCAACTGCAATATTTCTATCATCTAAATTAGCTCCATCCTTAGTTGGTCCAATTGCAATTGCTGCATACTCTTATATGGCAATGGTACCAATTATCCAACCACCAATTATGAGATTATTAACAACAAAAAAGGAACGCCTGATTAGAATGACAGCAGGAAGAAAAATAAGCAAAAAAGAAAAAATCCTTTTTCCTATTGCTGGATTTATTTTAACAACATTTGTTGCTCCAGGTGCAATTCCACTCCTTGGAATGTTATTTTT